>DASWHU010000316.1:0-16945 GCA_036398035.1 Alphaproteobacteria bacterium
ATGTAGCCCACGCGCGCGGCGCCGATCGGCCCCATGAAGGGAATGCCGGAAATGGTCAGCGCGGCGGAGACCGCGACCATGGCGACGATGTCGGGATCGTTCTCGAGGTCGTGGCTGACGACGGTGGCGATGATCTGGGTCTCGTTCTTGAAGCCCTTGGCGAACAGCGGACGGATCGGCCGGTCGATCAGGCGCGAGGTCAGCGTCTCCTTCTCGGTCGGGCGCCCCTCGCGCTTGAAGAAGCCGCCCGGGATCTTGCCCGCGGCGAACGTCTTCTCCTGGTAGTTGACGGTCAGCGGGAAGAAGTCGATACCCGGTCTGGGCGACCTCTGGGCGACCGCCGTGCACAGCACCGTGGTGTCGCCGTAGGTCACCAGCACGGCGCCGTCGGCTTGGCGCGCCATGCGCCCGGTCTCGAGGATCAGCGGGCGCCCGGCCCAGGTGATCTCCTTGCGATGAATGTCGAACATGCAGCCCTTTCCTCAGCCTGCCTGCCGCGGCCGCCCCATGCGGCCGCGGGATGGTCCGCGCTGCGCCCAAGCGCCGCGGACAAACGAAAATGCCCGGCCGCAGCCCGACCGGACACGCCGACCGGCGCCGTCCGCGCGCCGGCACGGAATCGCGCCGGCGGTGCCGGCCGGTCCCGTCGCGACGCCGCTGCCACCACCGGGGTCGGGTCCTACCGGCGCAGCCCCAGACGCGCGATCAGCGTCTGATAGCGGTCGGGGCTGCGCGATTTCAGGTAGTCGAGCAGGCTGCGGCGCTGGCTGACCAGCTTCAGCAGGCCGCGCCGCGAATGCTTGTCCTTGGCGTGGTCCTTGAAGTGCTCGGTCAGGCGCGCGATGCGCTCGCTCAGGATCGCCACCTGGACCTCGGGCGATCCGGTATCGCCGGCCTTGGTCGCGAACCCGGCGATCACCTCCTGCTTGCGTGCGACGGTTATCGACATGACTCAACCAACTCCAACCGGCGAATCCGCCCTTCTACGCCAGGCGGGCTAGAAATTGAAGACCCGAACCGGGTGCAGCTCGCCGCCGCCGAATTCGGCGACCGCCACCGGCCGGTCGGCGAACGTCGCCCAAACGGTGCCCTGGGCGAGCGGAGCGCCGTGGGCGTCGTGCGGCGGACGGACCAAGTAGATCGGCTGCCCGCGCTTCAGTCGCGCGGCCTGTTCGGCATTGACCGACAAGGCCGGCAGGCCGGCAAGCCCCCGCGCCACCGGCAGCAGCCACTGTGCGGCGGCGCCACTATCGGCAAGGCGGTCGAGCTCGGCAAGCGAAATCGCGTCCGCAAGCGTGAACGGGCCGACCCGGGTGCGGCACAGCGCGACCACGTGGGCGCAGCTGCCGAGCGCGTGGGCGAGGTCGCGGGCGAGCGCGCGCACATAGCCGCCCTTGCCGCAGTCCATCTCGAAGCTCGCGGTCTGGTCGTCGGCGCAGGCGACCAGGGCCAGGCGGTCGATGCGCACCGGGCGCGCCGCGAGCGCCACGCTCCGGTCGTTGCGCGCCAGCTCATAGGCCCGCCGGCCGCCGACCTTGACCGCCGAATAGTCCGGCGGCACCTGCATGATGTCGCCGGTGAAGGCGGGCAGCGCGGCCTCGATCGCGGCCCTGGTCGGGCGCACCGGGCTGGTCTCGACCACCGCGCCGTCGGCGTCGTCGGTGTCGCGCCCCTCGCCCCAGCGCAGCGTGAAGCGGTAGCCCTTGGTGCTGTCGACCACGTAGCCGACGGTCTTGGTCGCCTCGCCGAGCGCGATCGGCAGCACGCCGGTGGCCAGCGGGTCGAGGGTGCCGCCGTGGCCCGCCTTGGCGGCATCGAGCCGGCGGCGGACCAGCGCGACCACGCGCGTCGAGGTCATCGCGGCCGGCTTGTCGATCACCACCCAGCCGTGGACCGCGCGCCCGCGCCGGCGGCGCTCGCGGCGGGCGGCGCCGAGACGCGCGGGTGCGGTCCTGGCGTCAGCGGTCATCGTCGGTCTCGGGCCGGGCGGACTCGAGGTCGCGCAGGATCATGCCGAGCCGCCCGGCGGCGTCGAACGAGCGGTCGGCGACGAAGCTGAGCCGCGGCATGGTCTTGAGCTTGACCATGCGGGCGAGCTGGGCGGCGAGATGCGGCGCCGCCCGGGCGAGGCCCTCGACCACCGCCTCGGGGTCGCCGCCGCCGAGCGGGCTGACATAGACCACCGCGGTGCGCAGGTCGGGGCTGACCTGCACCTCCGAGACCGTGATCGAGCGCTCGGCAAGCGCCGGGTCGCGCAGCTCGCGCCGACCGAGCAGCTCGGCCAGCGCGTGCCTGAGCGTCTCGCCGACGCGCCGCTGGCGCTGGCTCGGCTCGCGCCCTTTCCTGGCCCCGGCAGCCATCGTCGTGACACCAAACCCCGCGGACCGCTAGGCCGAGTCCCGCCCGCGCCGACGTCGTCCCCCCTCACCCAGCTCCGGGAAAGGCGCGGCATACGCCGCGCCAACCCTGCGCAACCCTCTCCCCCCGCGCGCGGGGGAAGAGGGAAGGGTGAGGGGGCCGATCGAAGCTAAGCGGGCCATTCTCTAGATCGCAGGTCACTTGCGGGACGTAATATCCTTAGACGGCGCATAGGTGGCCATCGTCAAATTTGCCGCGCCGGGCTGCAGCTCGCGCGCGACCTGCTCGATGTCGTAGACCTCGATCACGTCGCCCTCGCGGATGTCCTGGTAGTTCTCGAACGCCATGCCGCATTCGAGCCCTTCCCTGACCTCGCGCACCTCGTCCTTGTGGCGCTTGAGGCTGGACAGCGTGCCGTCGTGGATGACCACGCTGTCGCGCAGGATGCGCACCTTGGCGCCGCGGCGCACGGTGCCCTCGGTGACCTCGCAGCCGGCGATCTTGCCGACCTTGGTGATCGAGAACACCTCCTTGATGCGCGCGTAGCCCAAGAGGCTCTCGCGCTCGGTCGGCTTGAGCAGCCCGGACAGCATGCCGCGCAGGTCCTCGAGCAGCTCGTAGATCACCGAGTAGTAGCGGATGTCGACGCCGTCGCGACGCGCGAGCTGGCGCGCCGGGGCGTCGGCGCGGACGTTGAACCCGATCACCATCGCGTTCGACGCCGCGGCAAGCGTGATGTCGGACTCGCTGATGCCGCCGACACCGGCCAGCAGCACGCGCGCGGTCACCTCCTTCTCCTCCTTGGTCAGGGCGGCGACGTTCGACAGGATCGCCTCCAGCGAGCCGTGGACGTCGGCCTTGACCACGATCGGCAGCTCGCGCACCGCGCCCTCGGCGATCTGCGACAGCATCTGCTCGACGGTGCCGCGGCTGGCGGCGAGCGCCGCCTTGTCGCGCTCGAGCTTCTTGCGGTACTCGCTGACCTCGCGCGCCCGGCCCTCGTCGGAAACCACCACCATCTCCTCGCCCGCCTGCGGGATGTCGCCGAGGCCGAGCACCTCGACCGGCTCCGACGGCCCGGCCGCCTTGATGTTGCGGCCGCGGTCGTCGACCAGGGCGCGCACCCGGCCCCACTGGCTGCCGGCGACCATGATGTCGCCGACCCGGAGCGTGCCGCGTTGGACCAGCACCGTCACCACCACGCCGCGCCCGCGCTCGCGCTTGGCCTCGATCACCACGCCCTCGGCGGGGCGGTCCGGGTTGGCCTTGAGCTCGAGCACCTCGGCCTGCAGCAGGATCGCCTCCTCGAGCCGGTCGAGATTGGTCCTGGCGGTCGCCGAGACCGGCACCGCCAGCACGTCGCCGCCGACCTCCTCGACCACGATGTTGTGCTGCAACAGTTCGTTGCGCACCTTTTCCGGGTTCGCGTCGGGGCGGTCGATCTTGTTGATCGCGACGATGATCGGCACCCCGGCCGCCTCGGCGTGCTGGATCGCCTCGACCGTCTGCGGCATCACCCCGTCGTCGGCGGCGATCACCAGCACCACGATGTCGGTGGCGTTGGCGCCGCGCTTGCGCATCTGGGTGAACGCGGCGTGGCCGGGCGTGTCCAGGAAGGTGATGCGCGCGCCCGACGGCATCTCGACCTGATAGGCGCCGATGTGCTGGGTGATGCCGCCGGCCTCGCCGGCGGCGACGTCGGTCTTGCGCAGCGCGTCCAGAAGCGAGGTCTTGCCGTGATCGACATGGCCCATGACCGTGACCACCGGCGGGCGCGGGTGCAGCTCCTCGGCCAGGTCCTCCGGCCCGCTCAGGCCGACCTCGACGTCGGCCTCGCTGACCCGCTTGATCCGGTGGCCGAACTCGCCGACCACCAGCTCGGCGGTATCCGGGTCGATGACCTGGTTGATGGTCGCCATGACGCCGAGCTTCATCATCGCCTTGACCACCTCGGCGCCGCGCACCGCCATGCGGCTGGCAAGCTCCTGGACCGTGATCGCCTCGGGCACCACCACCTCGCGCACCACCTTGGCGTGCGCCTCGAGCCCGGTCCTGGCGTGGGCGCGCTTCTCGCGCTCGCGGGCGCGGCGGATCGAGGCCAGGCTGCGCTGGCGCTCCTCGTCGCTGAGCGCCTGGACGAGGGTCATCTTGCCGGCGCGGCGTTTCTGGTCGCGGCGCTCGATCGACAGCCGGTGGCCGTGGCCCTTGCGCCGCTTGGGCGCGGCCTCGCCTTCCTCGCGCGTCTCCTCGCGCCGGCGCGGGGCGGGCTTGGCGGCCTTCGCCTCGGCGGCGGCGGCCTCCGGCGCCGCCACGGCCGCGGCCGGCACCGGCGCGGCGGCCTCGGCGGGCGCGGCCTCGGCCGCGGCGGGCACGGCCGCGGCGAACGCTTCCGCCTCGGCGCGCAGCCTCTGTTCCTCGGCCTCGCGATGGGCCTCGATCACGCGCTGGCGCTGGGCGTCCTCCTCGGCCAGGCGGGCGCTCTCCAGCGCGCGGGCGCGGGCCGCACGCTCCTCGCCGGTCAGGCTGCGGAACGCGGCATGGGCCTCAGCCTCGGCGAGCGCCGCGGCGTCGCCCGGCGCCCCGGTCGGCACCTGCTTCTTGATCTCGGTCAGGCGCCCGGACGAGCCGCGCCTGAAGGTGCGCTTCTTCTTGACCTCGACCTGCACCGTCTTGCTGCGCCCGTGCGAGAAGCTCTGGCGCACCTGGCCGCCCTCGACGGTCTTCTTGAGCTCGAGCTGGCCGGGCCGGGAAAGACCAAGCGTCTTGGTGTTCTGGGACTCGTTCTTCTCGGTCATCGCCTCATGGTCTCCTCAGCCACGTCGCCATCGCCCGCAGCCGGCCGGAACCCGGCCAGGCGCCCGGCCTCGATCGCCAGGCGCCCGGCCAGCCGGCCGGCCGCGAGGGCGAGGTGAACCGCATCGTCGCGGCCGAGCGCGGCGCCGAGCTCGGCGCGGTCGAGCACCGCCACCACGACCAGGTCGGGCGCCACCGCGCGGCCCAGTCGCGCGAGCCGCGCCCGCGCCTGGGGCGCGCCGTCGCGCGCCTCGATCAGCACCGCGGCGCGGCCGGCGGCGAGCGCGGCGCGCACCGCCTCGGCGCCCGCGACCAACTGGCCGGCGCGGCGGGCAAGCCCGATCAGGTCGCGGCAGCGGCGGGCGAGGCCACGCTCGATATGGTCGGCGATGTCGGCCTCGACGCGCCCGGCGCGGGCGAGGACGCCTTTCCTCAGTGCCCGCTCGATCAGCGCCCGCTCAGCGCCGACCCACAGGCCGCGGCCGGGCAGGGTGCCGTCGAGGTCGACGACCAGGCTGCCGTCGGGGGCGGTGACGAAGCGCACCAGCTCGCCCTGCGCGCGCGTCTGGCGGGTCACCGCGCAGCGCCGCTCCGGCGCCAGCCGGCGTGCGCGCGGCGCGGGCGCCGCCTCGGTGCGGGAGATCGCGTTGGCCATGGTCACCGCGGCTGGTCACTCCTCGACCTGCGGCCGGTCCTCGGCCGCGGCGCCCTCGCCCGCGGCCGGCGGCGGCTGGTCGGCGAACCAATGGGCACGCGCCGCCATGATGATCGCGTCGGCGCTCTCGGCATCGAGCTGCTGCTCGCCGACGACGTCGATCAGCTCGTCGCTGGCGAGGTCGGCGAGGTCGTCGAGCGTCTTCACGTCGTGCTCGCCGAGCGCCACCAGCATCGCCGGCGTCAGGCCTTCGATCTCGGCCACCTCCTCGGCGACGCCGAGCGCGCGCCGCTTCTCGGTCAGCTCGGCGTCGCGGCGCACCAGGTAGTCGCGCGCGCGCTCGCGCAGCTCGTCCGCCAGGTTCTCGTCGAAGCCCTCGATCTCGGCCAGCTCCTCGACCGGCATGAAGGCGACCGCCTCGACCGTGGTGAAGCCCTCGGTGACCAGCAGGTGGGCGATCACGTCGTCGACGTTGAGCGCCTCCATGAACAGCCCGGTGATGGCGCGGAACTCGGTGGTCCGCCGCTCGGACTCCTGGCTCTCGGTCAGGATGTCGATCTCCCAGCCGGTGAGCTGCGAGGCAAGGCGCACGTTCTGCCCGCGCCGGCCGATGGCGAGGCTGAGCTGGTCGTCGGGGACCACCACCTCGATCCGCCGGGTGTCCTCGTCGAGCACCACCTTGGTCACCTCGGCCGGCGCCAACGCGTTGACGATGAAGGTTGCCGGGTCCGGGTTCCACTGGATGATGTCGATCTTCTCGCCCTGCAGCTCGTTGACCACCGCCTGCACGCGGCTGCCGCGCATGCCGACGCAGGCGCCGACCGGGTCGATGCTCGAATCGTTCGACAGCACGGCGATCTTGGCCCGGCTGCCGGGATCGCGCGCCACCGCCTTGATCTCGATGATGCCGTCGTAGATCTCGGGCACCTCCTGGGCGAACAGCTTGGCCATGAACTCGGGCCGCGAGCGCGACAGGAAGATCTGCGGGCCGCGCGGCTCGCGGCGGACGTCGTAGATGTAGGCGCGCAGCCGGTCGCCGTTGTGGAAGTTCTCGCGCGGCAGCGATTCGTCGCGGCGCATGATCGCCTCGGCGCGGCCGAGGTCGACGATCACGTTGCCGTACTCGACCCGTTTCACCAGGCCGTTGACGATCTCGCCGGTGCGGTCCTTGTACTCCTCGTGCTGGCGCTCGCGCTCCGCCTCGCGCACCTTCTGCACGATCACCTGCTTGGCCGCCTGGGCGGCGACGCGGCCGAGGTCGATCGGCGGCAGCGGCTCGATCAGGAAGTCGCCCGCGCCGAGCGCGGGATCGCGCGCCTGCGCCTGAGCGAGGTCGATCTGGATCGCCTCGTCCTCGACCTCCTCGACCACCGCGCGCCGGCGGCTCAAGCGGATCTCGCCGCTGGCGCGGTCGATGTGGGCGACGATGTCGAGCTCCTGGCCGTACTTGCGCCGCGCCGCGGTCTGGATCGCCTGCTCCATCGCCTCGATCACGATCTCGCGGTCGATCGACTTGTCGCGCGCCACCGCGTCGGCCACCTGCAGCAGCTCGGGCCGGGTCAGGCTTGGAGTCACTTCGTTCAACATGATCACCTAATCGCCAGCTCTCGTTTTCATCGCCGCCCTGATCAGCTCATCGGTCAGCACCAGCTTGGCTTCCTCGACCGCCGCGAACGGCAGCACGATTCGTCCTCGCCCGGCGTCGAGGTCGAGGACAATGCCGTCGCCGTCGGTCCCCGCCAGCCGGCCGCGAAACCGCTTGCGCCCGTCCACCGGCGCGTTGGTCTCGACCTTGGCCTCGCGCCCCGCGAAGCGCTTGAAGTCGTCGAGGCGAACCAGCGGCCGGTCGATCCCAGGCGAGCCGACCTCGAGCTCGTAGCGTCCGGCGATCGGGTCCTCGACGTCGAGCAGCGCAGAGATCGCCGTGCTCAGCCCGGCGCAGTCGTCCACGGTCATGCCCGCGCCGTCGGCCCGTTCGGCCATCACCTGCAGCCGCGGCGGGTGCGATCCGGTCAGGCGGACCCGTACCAGACTATAGCCCATTGCGGACGCGGTTGGCGCGATCAGAGTTTCGAGCGCGTCGTCCGTGGCTCGAGACACCTTTGCTTCCCGGTCGCCGAAAACAAAAAAGCGGGCACGCGGCCCACGGTTCCTAAAGTGCCCTTCAGCGCAGGCGTCTTTATTCTTTCGCTCCTATATACTCAATTTTTCGCCGGCTTCAAGCTGTTCGCGCGGCGGCGGCGGCGGGTGAAGCTGAGATAGACGCAGCCGCGCCCCGCCGCGCGCGCCTTGTGCTCGTAGCGGGTCTGCGGCCAGTCGGCGGGCCGGCGCTGCCAGTCGTAGGCCGCGCGCGTCATCCAGGCGAACGCCGGATGGCCGACCAGCCGGGCGAGCATCCACCGGCAGTAGCCGCGATCGTCGCTCGCCAGCCTGAGCTCGGCGCCGTCGCGCATCACCCGCGCGAGCTCGCCGAGCAACGGCTCGCCGAGCAGCCGGCGCTTGTGATGGCGGGTCTTCGGCCACGGGTCCGGAAACAGCATGAACACCCGCCCGAGGCAGCGATCGGGGAGCGCCTCGACCACGGCGCGGGCGTCGTCGGGCCAGATGCGGACGTTGTCGAGCGCCGCCGCCTCGATCGCCGACAACAGCCGGGCGACGCCGTTGACATAAGGCTCGCAGCCGATGACCGCGATGTCGGGGTGGGCGGCCGCCTGCGCCGCCAGGTGCTCGCCGGCGCCGAAGCCGATCTCGAGCCACAGGCCCCGCCAGCGCCGGTGCGGGAACGGCGCCAGCGGCCGTGCGATGCGCCCGGCGGCGTGCACCGGATAGGCGATGCGCGGCAGCAGCTCGGCCAGCAGCTGGCGCCGGTGCGGGCTGAGCGCCGGGCCGCGCCGGCGACCGTAGACCATGCGCCGCGCGCCCGGCGGCGAGTCGCCCTCGGCGAGGAATCGTTGCCCGGCCATGGACCCGCGCCCGCGACGCGCGCGCCTCAGGCGAACGCCGACTTGAGGTCCTCGACCAGGCTGGTGCGCTCCCACGAGAAGCCGCCGTCGGCCTGCGGCTCGCGGCCGAAATGACCATAGGCCGCGGTGCGCGCGTAGATCGGCTTGACCAGGCCCAGACGGTCGCGGATGCCGCGCGGCGTGAGATCCATCACCTCCTGCAGGACCTTCGCCAGGCGCTCCTCGTCGACCTCGCCGGTGGCAGCGGTATCGACATAGACCGCGAGCGGCTTCGACACCCCGATCGCGTAGGCGAGCTGGATGGTGCATTTGTCGGCCAGGCCGGCGGCGACCACGTTCTTGGCCAGGTAGCGCGCGGCATAGGCCGCCGAGCGGTCGACCTTGCTCGGGTCCTTGCCCGAGAACGCGCCGCCGCCGTGCGGCGCCGCGCCGCCATAGGTATCGACGATGATCTTGCGCCCGGTCACCCCGGTGTCGCCTTCCGGCCCGCCGACCACGAACCGGCCGGTCGGGTTGACGTAGAAATCGTCCTCGCCGCACATCCAGCCCTCGGGCAGCACGTCGACCACGTGCGGGCGGACGATCTCGCGCACCTGCTCCTGGTCGAGGTCGGCGGCGTGCTGGGTGGACACCACCACCGAGGCCGCGGCGACCGGCTTGCCGGCGACATAGTGGAGCGTCACCTGGCTCTTCGCGTCCGGGCCGAGCCCCGCCGCCGCGCCCGAATGCCGGGCGCGGGCCAGCGAGCGCAGGATCTCGTGGCTGAAGTAGATCGCCGCCGGCATCAGCACCGGCGTCTCGCGGCAGGCGAAGCCGAACATGATTCCCTGGTCGCCCGCGCCGACATCCTTGTTGCCGCTCGAATCGACGCCTTGGGCGATGTCGGGCGACTGGGTGTGGAGGTAGTTCTCGATGCGCGCGTGGCGCCAGTGGAAGCCGGGCTGCTCGTAGCCGATGTCGCGCACCGCCGCGCGCGCGATGTCCTCGATCCGGGCGTGGCTGATGTCGGGACCGCGCGTCTCGCCGGCGATCACGATCAGGTTGGTGGTCACCAGGGTCTCGCAGGCGACCCGGGTGTTCGGGTCCTCGGTGGTCATGTAGGCGTCGACGATGGCATCCGAGATGCGGTCGCAGACCTTGTCGGGGTGCCCCTCGGACACCGACTCGCTGGTGAACAGGTAATCGCGCACAGGCATGTGCCCTCCCCGGCGCCGCTGCGATGGTCGGGAACCCACAGCCGCGCCCCGGCGGCCGCGCGCAGTCTTATATCAAAGGCGCGCCGGCGCGACCCGCTTGATGCGCGGGCAGGGTCACTCGCCGGAGCCGGCGATCGCCTTGACCAGGTCCTGGATGCGCTTGCGCACCGCCGGGTCGGCGATGCGCTGGAACGCCCGCACCAGCTCGAGCGTCTCGCGGTTGGCGAGCGGGTTGGCCTTGAACGGGTCGGCGTCCTCGGCGAGCTGCGGCGCGGCGGCGCCCGGGTCCGCCGCCATGTCGTCGAAGAAGAACGACACCGGCACGCTGAGCACCTTGGCGATCTGGTACAGGCGGCTGGAGCCGACGCGGTTGGTACCGCGCTCGTATTTCTGGACCTGCTGGAAGGTGAGCCCGATCGCCTTGCCGAGCTTCTCCTGGCTCAAGCCGAGCAGGGTGCGGCGCAGGCGAATCCTGCCGCCGACATGGATATCGATGGGGTTGGGCTTGGAAGTCATCCCGGTTCACTCCGTTGCGACCAGTCGTTCGCCCCGCCGGCACGAACAGCCTTGTCTCAAGATCGACGTCACGGCGCGCATCCGTGACCAGCCGCGCGCCCTCGCGCGCCCGGCGAGCTGGCGGGCCCCCCGGGGCCACGCGCGACGCCTGGCGTCACCCGAGGCCGTGCCGAACTCGGCCCGCGTCCGCCGCCCGTCCCCGTCAGTAGCGGGCACGATGGCCGAGTGGCTGGCAATATCCCCAACCGTGCCGCAGTTGTCTACGAAATTGCAGCCCCTATGGCGCACAAACCCTGGAAATTTTCTTCCCCGACAGTCGCCGGACACCGTTCCGCCAGCGAACCGTTCAGCTCCGCTTCGCCCGGGCGTCCGCTTGCCGGCGGCGGCGTTGCGACCACAGCGCGACCGCCACCACAAGCGCGAGCAGCGGCCAGTCGCGCCACCGGCTGTAGGGGGTGCGCAACGGCGCCGGCCGGGGCAGGGGGGCATCGATCACCCCCTCCTCGCCGAGGCCGAGGCGCGCCGTCACCCGACCGTACGGGTCGACCACGCCCGAGATGCCGGTGTTCGCCACCCGCACCAGCGGCAGCCCTTCCTCGACCGCGCGCAGCCGCGCCTGCTCGAAATGCTGGTAGGGGCCGGCGCTGTCGCCGTACCAGGCGTCGTTGGTGACGTTGAGCAGCCAGTCGGGGCGCGCCTGCGGATCGACCACCCGGCCGGGGAAGATCGCCTCGTAGCAGATCAGCGGGCTCACCGGCGGCAGGCCGGGGATGGCCAGCGTGCGCGGGCCGGGGCCGCGCGAGAAGTCGGTCTCGCCGTCGGTCAGCTTGGCGAGGTCGAGGATCGAGCGCAGCGGCACGTACTCGCCGAACGGCACCAGGCGCGCCTTGTCGTAGGCGGCGACGATGCGGCCGGCTCCGTCGACCGCCTCAAGGCTGTTCCAGACGCGGAAGCCGTGGTCGCCGGTCTCGACCCTGAGCGCGCCGGTGATCAGCGCCCCGCCTAGCGGCACCACGGCGGCGAGCGCCGCGCGCACCGCGCCGTCCTCGGCCAACACGTAAGGGGTCGCGGTCTCGGGCCAGATCATGTGGCTCGGCGGCGGCACGCCCGGCAGCGCCGACAGCTCGAGCTGCTTGGCCAGGTGGCGCTCGCGCAGCGCGGGCTGCCATTTGTGGAACTGGGAGATGTTGGCCTGGACCAGGCGCAGCTCGACCCCCGGCACCTCGGCCACCTCGGCGATGCCAAGCCGCACCGCCCCGCCCGCGTGCGCGAGCGCGACCGCCGCCCAGGCCGCGGCCACCGCCCGCCAGGCGCCGCGCGCCTCGGCGAGCTGCGCCGGCAGGGCGGCGGCGAGCACGGCGAGCCAGCTCAGCCCGAACACGCCGAACAGCGCGGCGAGCTGAATGCCGGCGCCGGACGGCATCCACACGTAGCCGGCGAGGTTCCACGGGAAGCCGCCGAACAGGGCGAAGGCGCGCAGCCATTCGGCGCCGGTCCACGCCGTCGCCAGCACCACCACCCCGGCCACCCCGGTCGCGCCCGAGACGCGCGCAGCCAGCAGGGCGAGGCCGGGAAAGACGGCGCAGGTGGCGGCCAGCGCGACCACCGCGAACGGCGCCAGCCAGGTCGACACCCCGGCCGGCGCGAAGGCGTTGCCGACCCAGTACAGGCCGCTCAGGAAATGGCCGAGGCCGAACCAGAAGCCGAGGGCGAACCAGCCGGTCCGGGTCGCGCTTCCGGCGGCGAGCCAGACCAGGCCGGAGAACGCCACCACCGCCAGCGGCACCAGCGCGAGCGGCGGCAAGGCGAGGGTCGCGCACAGCCCGAGCAGGCCCGCGGCCAGCGCCCGCCGCCAGCCGCCGAGCGCGCCGAGATGCCGTGCCGCGCCCGCGAGCAGGGTTGGCGGTGGCCGGCTCACCCGTGCGCGGCGGGGGCGTCGGCCTGGCCGGCCTGGCCGCGGACGATGCGCACCCGGCGGACCCGCCGCGGGTCGGCGTCGAGGATCTGGATGTCGAGCCCGGCCGGATGGGAGATCACCTCGCCCGCCGCCGGCACCCGCCCGGCGATGTCGAACACCAGGCCGCCGACGGTGTCGATCTCCTCGTCGCGGTCGGCCGGCAACAGGTCGATGCCGAGCACCGGCTCGAGGTCCTCGATCAGCGCCCGCGCGTCGGCGACCACGCTGCCGTCGGCGCGCTCGACGATCGCCGGCGCCACCGCCCGGTCGTGCTCGTCCTCGATCTCGCCGACGATCTCCTCGACCAGGTCCTCGATCGTCACCAGGCCGTCGATGCCGCCATGCTCGTCGACCACCAGCGCCATGTGGAGCTTGCTCGCGCGCATCTGGCGCAGCAGCGTCTGCACCGGCATCGACGGCGGCACGAACGGCAGCGGCCGCATCGCCTTGGCGAGCGAGAACGCACCGTGGTCGTGCCAGAAGGCGATCAGGTCGCGGACGTGGATCATGCCCAGGATGTCGTCGAGGCTGTCGCGGTAGACCGGCAGGCGCGAATGGCCGGCCTCGGACATCACCCGGATCACCTCGGCCAAGGTCGCGGTCTCGGGCACGGCGACGATGTCGGCGCGCGGCACCATCACGTCCTCGACCCTGAGGCCGCCGAAGGCGAGCAGGTTGAGCAGCATCACCCGCTCCTGCTCGTCGATGGCGATTCCCGATTCCCGGTACTGCTGGATCAGCCGCTCGACCGCTTCGCGCAAGGACGTGCGGCGCTCGCCGAGCCCGGTCAGCGAGCGCAGCCAGTCGCCGATCACCGACACCAGCGCGCGGTCGTCCGCCTCGCGCCTCTGCCGGCCCGACGGCCGCGGCGGGCGAAGGTCGTTCTCGGTCATGCCACGTCCCGCGGCAGGCGGTAGGGATCGGCGATGCCGAGGCTGGCGAGCGCCGCCGTCTCCAGCGCTTCCATGGCCTCGGCCGCGGCTGAGGCGTGGTGATCGTGGCCGACCAGATGGAGCACGCCGTGGGCCACCAGGTGGGCCATGTGGTCGGCCACGTCCTTGGCCTGCGCCCGCGCCTCGCGCACCACCGTCTCGCGCGCCAGCACCACGTCGCCGAGCAGGCGCGGCGCGCCGGCGGCCGCGGCCCCGGCATCCGCCATCGGGAACGCCAGCACGTTGGTCGCGCCCTCTTTGCCGCGGTAGCGGGCATTGAGCTCGGCGACGCGGCCGTCGTCGGCGAGCACGATGCTCACCTCGCCCGCCTCGCCCGCTTGGCGAAGGGCCGCGCGCGCGGCACGCGCGCACAGCGCGGCGGCATCGGGCACCGCGCTCAGCCAGCCGTCGTCGGCGATCGCGACCGCGACCTCGTCGCCGCTGCCGGCAGGCCCGCTCACCGCGGCCGCTCCCGGTCCTCGGCCGCGCCGGGGCGCCCGTTGCGCTCGAACTCGTCATAGGCGCGGACGATGCGGGTGACCAGCTCGTGGCGGACCACGTCGGCGTCGGTGAACCGGACCACCTCGACGCCGTCGATGTCGGCGGTCACCACCAGCGCGTCCTTGAGGCCCGAGCGGTTGCCGACCGGCAGGTCGACCTGCGAGGGATCGCCGGTCACCACCATGCGCGAGTTCTCGCCCAGCCGCGTCAGGCACATCTTCATCTGCACCGGGGTGGTGTTCTGCGCCTCGTCCAGGATGACGAAGGCGTTGGCCAGCGTGCGCCCACGCATGAACGCCAGCGGCGCGATCTCGATCTCGCCGCTCTGGATGCGGTCGACGACACGTTCGGCGGGCATCATGTCGTACAGCGCATCGTAGAGCGGGCGCAGGTACGGATCGACCTTTTCGCGCATGTCGCCGGGCAGGAAGCCGAGCCGCTCGCCGGCCTCGACCGCGGGCCGCGACAGGATGATCCTGTCGACCTGGCCGCGCGCCAGCATCGACGCCGCCACCGCCACCGCGAGATAGGTCTTGCCGGTGCCGGCCGGGCCGATGCCGAACACCAGCTCGTGGTCGTAGATCGCGCGCACATAGGCCGCCTGCATCGGCGAGCGCGCCATGATCCGGCGCTTCTGGGTGGTGACGACGCTGTCCTCGGCACTCAGCCGCGCCGGCCCGGGCGCCCCGGCGTCGCGGCCGGCGGCCATGCGCAGCACCCCGTCGACCTCGGCGGTGCCGACCGGAATGCCGCGCGCGAGCATGTCGTAGAGCTCGCTCAGCACCCGCTTGGCGCGCTCGGCGGCATCGGGCCGGCCGGTGATCGCCACCCGGTTGCCGCGGCTCGCCACCCACACGCCGAGCTTCTGCTCGATGCGCGCGAGGTTGCGGTCGTGCTCGCCGTAGAGCGCGCCCAACAGCGCGTTGTCGTCGAAGGCAAGGTAAAGCGGCGTCGCGTCCTTGGCCGCGTCGGTGGCGCCGGCGGGACGGGTCACGCGCGTCCTTCCGCCGCCGGCGCGGCAACCACCTCGCCCAACAGGCTGTTGGCGAGCACGGCGGTGATGCGGACCTCGACGACGTCGCCGATGGCGGCCGCGGGGGCGGCGAGGTGGACCGGCTGCAAGTACGGGCTGCGCCCGGCGAGCTGGCCGGGATGCCGCCCGCGCTTCTCCAGCAGCACCGGCAGCGTCCGGGCGACCGTGGCTTGGTTGAACGCCCGCTGCTGGTCGGCGAGCAGCGCCTGCAGCGCGGTCAGGCGCGCGCGCTTCTCGGCCTCGGGCACCTGGCCGGCTGCGGCGGCCGCGGGCGTGCCCGGACGGGCGCTGTACTTGAACGAGAACGCGGCCGCGAAGCCGATCTCCTCGACCAGGGCGAGCGTGTCGTCGACGTCGCGCGCGGACTCGCCCGGGAAGCCGACGATGAAGTCGGACGACAGCGCGAGGTCGGGGCGCGCCGCGCGCAGCTCGGCGACGATGCGCCGGTAGCGGTCGGCGTCGTGGCCGCGGTTCATCGCCGCCAGCACCCGGTCAGAGCCCGACTGGACCGGCAGGTGCAAATAGGGCATCAGCGCCGGCACGTCGCGATGGGCGGCGATCAGCTCAGGGTCCATGTCGCGCGGGTGCGAGGTGGTATAGCGCAGGCGCCGCAAGCCCTCGATCCCGGCCAGGCGCCCGATCAGCCGGGCGAGCCCCCAGGCGCGCCCGTCCGGGCCCTCGCCGTGATAGGCGTTGACGTTCTGGCCAAGCAGCGTGATCTCGCGCGCGCCCGCCGCGACCAGGCGCTCGACCTCGGCGACCACCTGGGCGACCGGGCGCGAGTACTCGGCGCCGCGGGTGTAGGGCACCACGCAGAAGGTGCAGAACCTGTCGCAGCCCTCCTGGACCGAGACCAAGGCGGCAACCCCGCCGGCCGCGCGCGCCTCGGGCAGGTGGTCGAACTTGGCCTCGACCGGGAACGAGGTATCGAGCACCGGCGCGCCGGCGGCGCGGTGCGCCCGCGCCACCATCTCCGGCAGCCGGTGGTAGGTCTGGGGGCCGAGCACGATGTCGACGAACGGCGCCCGGCGGATCACCTCGGCGCCCTCGGCCTGGGCGACGCAGCCGGCGACGGCCAGGATCATGCGCCCGCCGGCGGCGGCCTTCTCCGCCTTCAGCGGCCGCAGCCGGCCGAGCTCGGAATAGACCTTCTCGCTCGCCTTCTCGCGGATGTGGCAGGTGTTGAGGATGACCATGTCGGCATCCTCGGCACGCGCGACCGGCGCGTAGCCGAGCGGTGCCAGCACCTCCGCCATGCGCGCCGAGTCGTAGGCGTTCATCTGGCAGCCGTAGGTCTTGAGGTAAAGCTTGTTGGCGGCCGGCGCACGCGCCCTCGCCGCGGCCTTCCGGCCGGCCGTCGCCGCAGGCCCAGGGTCAGGGTGATGCACGGTCAGTCGGTTTCGCAGCCTCGCTCACGCCACGGCCCCGGCGTCGGATCGCCCGCCGGCCGGTCCGGCCGACCAGCATCCGCTAAACCTTTCCAGCGACACGGGTGAATGCCTCGGCACGGACCGTCGCGATGGGCGAAGCCCGGACGGCGCGGGCCCTACGTCCCTCACTCTAGCGCCGGCGCCAAGGCTGTCAAGCGGCGCCCGGCGGCGGTAGTGGCTGAATTAGGACAACCGGACCAGTAAATTAGGACAAACTCCCTCGCTCAGACACTCGGAGTAGAGCCCTGAACTCATCCTTTCGACCCGCTATTTGGTCGTTCAACTCAATCAGCTCGTGGAGCACAGCAGTGAAGCTGAGGTGTACGACGAACACGATCCATGCGGCGATGCCAGCCAGCACGTAGATCGTCGCAACCCCCTGCCAGCCTGCAATGGCTACCCCGGCTGCCAGTATCCCCGTCAACACCCAGAACTGCCAAACTCGACCCCAAAAGGCGATCCGCTCTTGCAGCTTATCCGCCTCTAAGTGTCCGTCCGGGGAGTTTGTGAGTCGGGCGAATCGGTTGGTCGAATTGACCCCTTGAAGCGCGGGACTCGGGTGTGATTCGCTCCGGGCATTGATCTTCCTGCCGCGAGGTGCCCGATGTGGA
>DASWHU010000317.1:0-10466 GCA_036398035.1 Alphaproteobacteria bacterium
GAGATCGAGCTTGCTGCCATGCAGGAGGGTGCCCGCCGTCACCGAGGTCTGGCGATGGCAGCGGGCGCATTCGAAGGTGTGCGCCTTGGCGCCGAGCGCCCAGCCATGATCATGGCCGCAGCGCGGGCAGACGAAGCCCTCCGGCCAACGCACCGACGCCAGCCATGCCGCGCAGGCGTGGTCGTCGGGGAACATGCGTTGGAAGGCGATCAGGCTGTCGGGGAAGCGGTCCATGGCGCGGCTCCTGGCGTTGGAACAAACCAGGAACATGCTACCGACTCACCGCCCTCAACGCAACATGTCGTGCGGCCGGAGCGTCGTGCATAAGCGACTACCTGTAATCGATCGGGAACGCGCGTTCGTTTACTTTAGACTCTTCCCGACGTTTATTTCGGACATAGAGTCTTTTGCGAATTATTGCGGCACGCATGAAATATAGGTTCCCCGGCATCACCAAATGGCGACCGCCTATGCACTATACGTTAACACGAAAAACTCGGAAGTGTTGCCACTTTTGGCCGACAAATGGATGTCTCCTCCTAGATATTGACCGTCAAGACAGTCGCCACTGGTGGCGGACCGGTTTGCGATTCAAGAGTTGTGAAGTCGAGCCAGCACTCCTGAACGGGCGCCTCAAGTGGGTCGCTGACCCCCGCTTCTAGGCCGAGGCACCGCCGCCGCGGGGTCCCGCTTCCGATTCGAACGGTTGTTTGATACCGTGCCGCGCCGGCCTGGGGCGCGTGTGACCTTGTTCACAGTGCGGCCCCGGGGCCGGGGCGGAGAGTAGGGCGATGACGGTTGCGCGGGTGGGCGCGGTGCGCCGCTCTCTGGCGTTGGTTGTGGCCCTGGTCCTGGCCGGGGCGGCGGGGGCGGCGCGCGCGCAGGAGGCGGCGCCGGTGGGCGTGGACGCGGTGCGCGTCGAGCCGCTCGACCAGACCCAGCCGGTGATCGGCCGCTTCGTCGCCCGCCAGGCGGGCGAGGTGGCGGCGCGCACCGCCGGCTCGATCACCGCCCTGCCGGTCCAGGTCGGCGACCGGGTCAAGACCGGCGATGTGATCGCCGCCCTCGACGTCGAGCGCCTGACTTGGCAGCGCGACCTCGCTGCCTCGACCGCGCGCGAGATGGAGGCGCTCTTGGACAGCGCCGAGTCGCAGCTGGTCAAGCGCCGCCAGGAGCTTGCGCGCCTGGAAGGCATCCGCCAGTCGGCGGCGTTCAACCAGGCGCGCTACGAGGACGCGGTCCAGGACCTCGCCACCGGCGAGGCCGCGGTCGCCGCGGCCGGCGCGGTGCTCGCCAGGGTGCGCGCGAACCTCAGGATCGCCGAGGACGACCTCCGCCACGGGCGTGTGCTCGCCCCCTATGACGGGGTGATCAGCCGCCGCCTCACCGAGGTCGGCGCCTACGTCCAGGTCGGCGACCCGGTGGCCTCGATGATCAACGAGGACGACCTCGAGGTCGAGGCCGACGTGCCCTACAACCGCATGGCCGGCATGCAGCCGGACACGGTGGTGACCATCGAGCTCGCCGACGGCTCGAGCCACAACGCGGTGGTGCGCGCGATCGGCGCCGAGGAGAACCCGATGACCCGCACCCGCCAGGTCCGGTTCACGCCGGCGGTGGAAGGGGCGCGGGTCAAGAACGCGGTCGGCGAGTCGGTCGCGGTCGGGCTGCCGCTCGGCGCCCCGCGCGAGGTGGTGACCGTGCACAAGGACGCGATCCTCAAGCGCCAGGGCATGTCGCTGGTCTACGTGGTCGGCGAGGACGACACCGCCCAGGTGCGCCCGGTCGAGCTCGGCGAGGCGGTGGGGCCGCGCTTCGAGGTGCTCGGCGGCGTCGCCGCGGGCGAGATGGTGGTGGTGCGCGGCAACGAGCGGCTCAGGCCGGGCCAGGCGGTGGCGGTCACCGCGGACGAGGCCGCGAGCGCCGAAGGGGCCAGCCAATGAGCGTCATCCAGGGCTCGATCAACCGCCCGATCGCGGTCATCGCGGCGGTGCTGATGGTGATCATCTTCGGCGTGCTGGCGCTCCAGCGCATCCCGATCCAGCTCGCGCCGGACGTGAGCAAGCCGGTGGTCAGCGTCACCACCTACTGGCCGGGCGGCTCGCCGCTCGAGGTCGAGCGCGAGATCGTCACCCGCCAGGAGGAGAAGCTCAAGGGCATCGAGGGCCTGGTCGAGATGGAGAGCTCGGCGCAGGACGGGCGTGCCGAGATCACGCTCGAGTTCGAGATCGGCGCCAACATGGACCGCGCGCTGCTGCTGGTCGCGAACCGCCTCGACCAGGTCGAGCGGTACCCGGACGAGGCGCTCAGGCCGACCATCTCGACCTCGAGCCTGGGCGACAACCCGGTCGCCTGGTTCATCCTCACCCGCACCGCCGGCAACGAGCGCCCGGTCGCGAGCTACGGCGACTTCGTCGAGGACGTGATCCAGGAGCGGCTCGAGCGCGTGCCGGGCGTGTCGCTGACCAACGTCTACGGCGGCACCGAGCGCGAGATGCGCATCGTCATCGATCCCGACCTGATGGCGCGCTACCGCCTGACCGTTCCCGACGTGGTGCAGTCGCTCCGGGCGGCCAACGCCTCGATCTCCGCCGGCGACGTCGACGAGGGCAAGCGCCGCTACGTGGTCCGCGCCGAGGGCGAGTTCGAGACCGTCGACCAGGTCCGCCAGGTGGTGCTGACCAGCCAGGAGAGCGCGGCCACCGGGCGCATCGGCCGGGTCACCGTCGGCGACATCGCCGACGTGCGCTTCGACTACAAGGACTCGACCGCGCACATCCGCTTCCTGGGCGAGGACTCGCTGGCGGTGAACGCGGTGCGCGAGACCGGCGCCAACGTGATCGAGACCATGAAGGGGATCGACCAGGCGGTCGGCGAGCTCAACCAATACGCGCTGCCGCAGGCCGGCCTCAGGATGCGCCAGGTCTACGACGAGACCGTGTACATCAAGTCCTCGATCGCGCTGGTGCGCCAGAACATCTGGGTCGGCGGCACGCTCGCGGCGCTGATCCTGCTGCTGTTCCTGCGCTCGCTCAGGGCGACGCTGATCGTGTCCTTGGCGATCCCGATCTCGGTGGTGGCGGCGTTCGTCGCCATGGCCGCGCTGGGACGGTCGATCAACGTCATCTCGCTCGCCGGCATCGCGTTCGCGGTCGGCATGGTGGTCGACGCGGCAATCGTGGTACTGGAGAACATCTACCGCTATCGCGAGCGCGGCCTGGCGCCGATCGAGGCCGCCTACAAGGGCACCAAGCAGGTGTGGAGCGCGGTGCTGGTCTCCGCGCTGACCACGGTGCTGGTGTTCATCCCGATCCTGGTCATGGAGCTCGAGGCCGGCCAGCTGTTCCGCGACATCGCGGTCGCCATCTCGGTCGCCGTGCTCGCCTCGCTGGTGGTCTCGATCACGGTCGTCCCGGCGCTGTCGAAGACGCTTCTGAAGAACGTCAATATCTCCGAGTCCAGGCTCAGGCTGCCGGTGGTCGACCTGTTCGCGCGCCTGTTCGCGGGCCTGATCATGGGCTATGCGCGGACCATCATCAGAAGCCGCGTCGCCTCGCTGATCGTGGTCGGGGCGCTGGTCGCCGGCACCGCCGTCGCCAGCCTCGAGTTCCTGCCCAAGCTCGAGTACCTGCCCGAGGGCAACCGCAACCTGATCTTCGGCATCATGCTGCCGCCGCCGGGCTACAACCTCGACACCATGGCCGAGATCGCCGGCCGGGTGGAGGGGCGCGTGCGCCACCTGTGGGGCAGCGAGACCGGGCCCGAGCCCGAGCCCGGCGGGCCGCCCAAGATCCGCAACTACTTCTTCGTCGCGCTGCCCAACCGCGCCTTCTTCGGCGCCGGCACCTACGACGAGACCTCGGACCGGGTCGGCGAGCTGATCCCGATCCTCAGCCAGTCGCTGTGGGGCGAGCCCGGCACCTTCGGCTTCTTCACCCAGCCGAGCCTGTTCAGCCGCGACATCGCCGGCGGGCGCGCGATCAAGCTCGACATCTCGGGCCCCGACCTCGAGGACGTGGTGGTCACCTCGCAAAAGGCGGCGGGCCTGGTCGAAGCGGCGTACCCGCGCGCGCAAGGCAACCAGATGCGCCCGGTGCCCGGGCTCGAGCTCGGCTCGCCCGAGGTGCGCGTGCTGCCCGACCGGGTGCGGCTCGCCGACAACGGCGTCTCTGCGCTCGCGCTCGGCCAGAGCATCGACGCCTTCAACGACGGCCTGAGAGTCGCCGAGATCACCGTCGACGGCCGGCGCACCGACCTCACGCTCCGCGGCCCGGAGAACAAGATCGACCGCACCCAGGGCATCGACAACCTGCCGGTGGTGACCGCGAGCGGCCAGATCCTGCCGGTGTCCATGCTCGCCAACGTGGTCATCACCACCGGCCCGACCGAGGTGCGCCATCTCGAGCGCGAGCGCACCATCACCCTCGAGATCAGGCCGCGCAACGAGGTCTCGCTCGAGGAGGCGATCGACACGGTGCAGACCCAGGTGATCGACAAGCTGAGGGCCGAGGGCCTGCCGGCGGGGGTGCGCGTGCGCATGTCCGGCTCCGCCGCCGAGCTCGACGTCACCTTCGACGCCATGGTCAACAACCTGGTGGTCGCCATCGTCATCGTCTACCTGTTGATGGCGGTGCTGTTCGAGAGCTTCGTCTATCCGTTCATCATCATGCTGTCGGTACCGCTGGCGACCGCGGGCGGCGTGCTCGGGCTGGTCGTGCTCAACATCTACATGAGCCGGTCCGGCGGCGTGCAGGCGCTCGACATGCTGACCATGCTCGGCTTCATCATCCTGGTCGGCATCGTCGTCAACAACGCGATCCTGCTGGTCGACCAGACGCTCAAGCTGATGCGCGAGGAGGGCATGGCCTCGTTCGACGCGATCTGCGAGGCGACCCGCAACCGGCTCAGGCCGATCTTCATGTCGACCTTGACCAGCGTGTTCGGCATGCTGCCGCTGGTGGTCTTCCCCGGCGCCGGCTCCGAGCTCTATCGCGGACTGGGCTCGGTGGTGGTCGGCGGGCTGTCGCTGTCGGCGATCCTGACGCTGCTGATCATCCCGCCGCTGCTCGCGATCTTCCTGCCCAAGCCTGAGGCCGCCGCCGCCGAGACGGTGGCGCTGCGCGCGGCCGCCGAGTAGCCGCGCCCGGCCGCGACGCGAGCCGCCGCGGCCGGGCACGCCGGATCAGGGCGTCGGCGAGAACGGCGCCGGGATCAGGATCTTCGACTCCTGGGTCTCGACCAGCGGCCGGACGTTGGGGATGAACTTCTGCCAGTCGGGGTGCGAGGCGAGCTTGGCGCGGCGCTCGGCGCGCGCATCCAGGCCGTCATACGCCCACATGTGGATGACCTCGTTCAACGGCCCGATCTCGGTCTGGTAGTAGCCGACCAGATGGCCGAGAATCTCCTTCTGCAGCTTGAGCGCCTGCTCCTCATAGGTCTTCATCCACTGCGCCGGCCCGCCGGGCTTGAGCCGATAGGTGCGCATCTCGACCAGTTTGGCCATTTGCTCCCTCCCAATGAAATGATCGCGCCGCGGATCGGCGCCTGAGTGCGCGGCCACGAAACCAGCCGACCCGACCCTTGTCAACGCGCGCAAGGAAGGACTAGACAGTCACCGCGCGCGCAAGCCTGAGGGAGGGACGATCATGGCCGAGACCTACCGCGCGCTCGTCGTCGACAAGGCGGGCGAGGGCACCGAGGTCGCGCTCGTCGAGCGCAGCGCCGATGAGCTGCCTGCGGGCGAGGTGACGATCCGCGTCGCCTATTCCAGCGTCAACTACAAGGACGGCCTGGCGACGCTCGCCAAGGGCGGCGTGGTGCGCAAGTGGCCGCACGTCCCCGGCATCGACCTCGCCGGCACTGTGGCCGCCTCGCGCGATCCGCGCTTCGCCGAAGGCGACGAGGTCCTCGTCACCGGCTACGACCTCGGCGTCGCCCATGACGGCGGCTTCGCCGAGTTCGCGCGCGTGCCCGCCGACTGGGTGGTCAAGCGCCCCGACGGTCTCAGCTTGCGCGAGTGCATGGCGTTCGGCACCGCCGGCTTCACCGCCGCGCTCGCGCTCGATGCGCTCGACCGCCACGGGGTGACGCCCGCGGCGGGCCCGGCGATCGTCACCGGGGCGACCGGCGGGGTCGGCTCGATCGCGGTCAGCATGCTGAGCGGGCTCGGCTTCGAGGTCGCGGCGTCCACCGGCAAGGCGGGTGAGCACGACTACCTGAGAAGCCTCGGCGCGAGCCGGATCCTGTCGCGCGACGAGGTCTCGGCCGAGACCCGGCCGCTGGATGCGGCAATGTGGGCGGCGGCGGTCGACCAGGTCGGCGGCAGCACGCTGCCGTGGCTGATGGCGCGCATGACCTATCGCGGCGCGATCGCCAGCACCGGGCTCACCGGCGGCCCGGCGTTCAAGGCCACCGTGCTGCCGTTCCTGCTGCGCAGCGTGGCGATTCTCGGCATCGACTCCGTGTTCTGTCCGATGGCCGAGCGACTGGTGCTGTGGCAACGGATGGCAGACGACCTGAAGCCGCCTCATCTCACCGACATGATCGCGGCCGAGACCGGCCTCGACGGCGTCAAGGACGTGCTCGCCGGCATCCTCAAGGGCGGGGTGCGCGGGCGCACGGTGGTCAGGATCGCCTGACAGGGCGCCGCTCAGGGCGCGCCCGCCGGCGGCAGCGACAAAGCGAGCCCGATCACCACCGCGGCGAGCACCAGCGCCGCCGCGATCAGGCCCCAGCTGCGCCGGCCGGGCGTGGTCCACGGCTTGAACCGGAACACGCGCTGTTTGAGCGCGCTGGTGACCGCGACCGCGCCGCTATCCGCCGGGACGCCGTCGAGCGCGGCGAAGTCGAGATCGAGCTTGCCCTCGACCTCGGCGCGGACCGCGCCCGAGACCGCGAGCCCGGCCGCCGGCGCGAGCTCGGCGAGGGCTGCTGCCATGTCCGCCGCGCCAATGGCGACGCCGATGCGCAAGGCGAGGTCCGCCGGCCGGGACAGGCGCTGCGCGAACAAGGCGAGGTCGGCCTCGACCGCGAGCGCGCAGCGCACCGCGCGCACTGCGCCCGGAAAGCGCGCCACCACGCGCGTGTCCGAGAACGCGTCCGCCCGGCCGCGGTTGCGCGCGATGCGGTAGCTCCACGACGCCGCCCACGCCTTGCGCAGCGCCGGCGCGACGCCGCCGGCGCCGGCGAGCGCGACCAGGACCGCGGGCTGCGCCTTGGCGCCCGTCATCGACCGCGGCGCCGCGCTCGGCTATGACTGGCGCCGGCCAACCGGGGAGGACCGCCATGCTCTATCGCGACTTCGCCACCGTCGAGGACCTCGACCGCGAGTACAACCTGCAACTGCGCGTGCCCGAGGCGCCGGCGATCATCGAGCGCTGGGCGCGCGAGTCCGAGGCCGCGCGCGCCAAGCTCGGCGGCGCGCTCGGCGTCCGCTTCGGGCCGACGGTGGACGAGTACCTCGACATCTTCCCGGCCACGGGCGGCGGCAAGCGGCCGGTGCACCTGTTCATCCACGGCGGCTACTGGCGCCGCTTCACGGCGCGCGAGTTCTCGTTCGTCGCCCCGCGCCTGGTCGCGGCCGGGGTGTGCGTTGCGGTCAGCAACTACGCGCTGTGCCCGAAGGTGTCGGTGACCGAGATCGTGCGCCAGACCCGCGCCGCGCTCGCCTGGCTCCACGGCCATGCCGCCGACTATGGCGGCGATGCCGGCCGGATCACGGTCTCGGGGCACAGCGCCGGCGGCCACCTGACCGCGCTGATGCTGGCCACGGACTGGCCGGGCGACTACGGCCTGCCCGCCGAGCTGATCAAGGGCGCGTGCCCGATCAGCGGCGTCCACGACCTCCGCCCGGTGCCCTACACCTTCATCCAGCCGTCGGTGCAGCTCGGCTGGGACGAGGCGCGCCGGCTGTCGCCGATCGACCTGATCCCGGCCTCCGCGCCGCCGATCACGGTCGCGGTCGGCGGCGGCGAGACCGACGAGTTCGTGCGCCAGAGCCGCGCCTACGCCGAGGCGTGCCGGGCGGCGGGCCTCGGCTGCGCGTATCTCGAGATCGATGGCGCCCACCATTTCGACATCCTGGACGGATTCACCGACCCCGGCAGCCTGCTGTTCAAGGCGATCCTGGCGCTGACCGGAGCCTGAGCGCGCCTCACCATGTGTTGCGCAGCGCGCGCAACGCCAGGAACACCTGCTTCGGCGTCGGCGCGTCGGGAAAGCCGGGCACCGCCTCGCGGAGCCGCGTGATCACGCTCGGGCTGTGCAGGCGGAAAAAGGTGTTGATCTCCTTCTCGAGCGCGAGCGTGGTCACGCGCGCATGGTGCGGATCCTGGTCCTTGACCTCCGCCAGCAGCACGCGGGCGCGCGCATTGTCGGGCTCGCGGTCGAGGGTGAAGGCGAGATTGTTGGCGATGTAGTCGTGGCCGGGAAAGACCCGCGTCTGGTCGGGCAGCCTCGCGAGCTGGCCGGCGAAGGTGTGGTACAGCTCCTCGGGGTGGCCGCCGTTGTGGCAGTTGCCGGCGCCGGCGTTGAACAGCGTGTCGCCGCACAGGAGCGCCGGCCGGTCGGTGTGCGACAGCACGCAGACGTGGCTCATGGTATGGCCCGGGGTATCGAGCACCTCGAGCTCGACCGTCTTGCCGACCTTGATCACGTCGCCCGCGGAAAGCCCCACGTCGATGCCCGGGATCTTGCCCGTGGCGCCCTTATGCGCGAGCAGCTTGGCGCCGGTGGCCTCGATCATCACCCGGTTGCCGCCGGTATGGTCGCCGTGCTCGTGGGTGTTGAGGATCTGGGTGATGTCCCAGCCTTCGGCCTTCGCCGCCGCCAGGCACTTGCGGTGGTCGAGCGGGTCGATGGCCAGCGCCGCGCCGGTGTCCGGGCAGGCGATCAGGTAGTTGAAGTTGCGGTAGGCGTTGTCGGTGTAGATCTGCTTGACGATCATCGGCTCCTCCGCGGCGGCCGGCGGCAGTCTAGACCGGGAGGCTACCGAGGCACAAAGCGCGCCGATTGGTGACCGCCGTCACAGTGCCGGCGCGCGGTCCGTGGCACAAGGGTTGCGCTTCCCCGCAACACCTTGGCGCCGCCCATTGCTTCCCAATGGGCGGCGCCTCTTTTTTTTCCCGCCTCGCCGGCGCGGCGAAAAATCGCCCGCGCGGTGTGAACTGGTTCACAGCGCCGCCTCAGGCGACGCGCCATGATGGCGACGTTCCCTCCTCCACACACTGCGCCCCGCGGCGCCGGTCCGGACTCCCCCCCGACATCCCCCTCCGGACCGGCGCCGCGGGGGAATGCCGCGATGATCGTCCTTCAGCCCGGCTCCTGCGCCTTCACCGGAACCGCGACGCGGCGCGCCACATGCGATCGAACGCCTCCGGGCTGATCCCGGCCTGACGAGGACTGCTGCGCAAGGTGGCGCGCGGATCAGCCGCCGGCCGCAGCGGGTTTGAACGGGTTCAGCAGCTTGGCGCCGAGCCCGCTCACGTCGGCATCGTTGCGGGTGACCAGCGTCATCCGATGTGCCTTGGCGGTTGCCGCGAGCAGGCTGTCGATCACCGGCAGCGGACGCAGCGCCATCATCCGGCCCCAGTCATCGGCGACTGCACGGTCGATGGCAAGAACGCGCTCGCCGAAGGCCGAGGCGACCTCGGTCAACCACCTGTCGAGCGCCTCCGCCTTCGCCGGTTCGCGCGGTCGCGCGCGTTCGATGCCGTTGCGGATTTCGCTCAGCACCAGCACGCTCAAATAGAGATCGGCGTCGTCGATCGATGCGTACCAGGCGGCGACGGCCGCGTCGCAGCGCGGCCCCTTGCGGACTTCGGAGATGATGTTGGTGTCGATCAGGTAGCTCACAGCTCGACCATCCGCCCGGTGTCGCGGACGCGCTCGATGTCGATGCCGTCGAGCGGCGCGGCCGCGAGTAGTGCTTTCAGCCCCTTGGCACGCGGTTCGGCGAACCGCTGGCGCAGGAGCGCCCGCGCGTCCGCTTCGCGCTCTGGATCGGTCAACGCGCGGGCGACGCTGCGCACCAGGGACGCGTCCTCCTTGCGCACCTGCACCTCGACCCGCACCACGCCCTGGCGCTTCATGAGGCGGCGATGACGCGTGACCGGGGTCTCCCGAGTATCGGCCATGGCAACGATCCTCCAACCGTTTCCGGTAATCTTACCGGGAATACGGCCCAAGGGCAACGTTGGACGACACAAAAGGATACGCTCAGCCCGGCTCCTCGGCCTTCTCCAGCACCGCGCGCAACGGCACGTCACATTCGGTCGAACGCCTCCGGGCTGATGCCGGCCTGACGAGGACTGCTGCGCAAAGTTCCGCGGGCGATCTCGCGATGCTTGGGCACGATCGCCGTACGCGTGCCTGCCGCGGAGCGCTTTGCGAACTTCACGTGGCTGCCCGTCGCCGCGACCTCGACCCAACCTGCCGCCAGCAACCGCCGCCGGACCTCGCGAAACGGC
>DASWHU010000318.1:0-3900 GCA_036398035.1 Alphaproteobacteria bacterium
GATCACCGAGGCGGCGGCCGAGGCGATGGGCGTCGCGCGCGCCAACGTGTGCCTGTTCAACGAAACGGAGACCGAACTGCGCTGCATCGACCTGTACGAGGCGGCCTCGCGCCGCCATTCGGAGGGTGAGGTGCGCACCGAGGCCGAGTACGCGAACGAGTTCCGCGCGCTGAAGAGCGCGCGCTTCGTCGACGCGCACGATCCCCTCACCGACCCGCGCACCGCCGGCTACGTGGAGCGCTACCTGAAGCCGCTCGGCATTACCGCGATGCTGGACGCAGTGATCCAGGTCTCGGGCCGGAACCTCGGGCTGCTGTGCCTCGAGCACGTCGGCCAGCCGCACCGCTGGGAGCAGGACGAGATCGCCTTCGCCTGCCAGCTCGCCGACAAGATCGCGCTCGCCGTCGTGCTGCGCGAGCGCCACGAAAGCCAGGCCGCGCTGCGCCGGGGGCTCGAGGATACGGTGCTCGCCATCGCTGCCACCGCGGAGATGCGCGACCCCTATACCTCGGGCCACGAGCGGCGCGTGGCCGAGCTCTCGGTGGCGATCGGGCGCGAGATGGGGCTGCCCGAGCACGCGATCGAAGGCCTGCACTTCGGCGCCACGATCCACGACCTCGGCAAGATGAAGATCCCGGCCGAGATCCTGGTGAAGCCCTCGCGCCTCTCGCCCATCGAGTACGAGCTCGTGAAGGGCCACGCGCAGGCGGGCTACGAGACGCTGAAGGGCATCTCGTTTCCCTGGCCGGTGGCGCAGATGGTGCGCCAGCACCACGAGCGCATGGACGGCAGCGGCTATCCGCAGGGCCTCAAAGGCGACGCCATCCTTCCCGAGGCGCGCATCCTCGCCATCGCCGATACCGTCGAAGCGATGGCCTCGCACCGACCGTACCGTCCGGGCCTGGGCATCGACAAGGCGCTCGCCGAGATCGAGCGCGGCCGCGACGCGCAGTATTGCGCGCAAGCGGTGGACGCCTGCCTGCGGCTGTTCCGCGAGAAGGGCTATACACTGCCGGCGTGACACCCCAGTCCCTTCCTAAAGGAGACTCGCCATGACAAGAACCCTGCTGCTCGCCCTGCTGTTCGCCTGCGGCCCGGCGCTCGCGCAGAACCCCGGCTGGTACATCGGCGCCGGCGCCGGCAGCACCCAGGCCGATTTCGTGCGCAGCGACTTCACCGCCACGGGCCTCGCCACCGGCACCTACTCGGCGGACGACAGCGACATCGGGATCCGGATATTCGGCGGCTATCGCGTGGCGCCCAACTGGGCGCTCGAATTCGGCTACGCCTCGCTCGGGCGCTACAAGCACCGCTACAACAACGCCGGGAACGTCGCTATATACGACTACGAGGCGAGCGCCCTCACGGTCGCGGCCGCCGCCAGCCTGCCGCTCGCCGGCGGCCTGTCGCTGAATGGGCGCGTCGGGGTGGCGCTCACTGCGGCCGAGCTGGGGCTGCGCCGGGACAACGGCACCGCCAACCCGCCGTTCTGCCCGGACAGCTGGTGGTGGTCCAGCGACTGCTCTTCCCGGCGCAACAATCTCTACTGGGGCCTCGGCGCGCAGTTCGACGTCAGCCCGCGCCTGGGCATCCGGCTCGACTACGACAACTACGGCGAGGTCGGCGAGGAGTTCGAGACCGGGCGCGCCGACATCGAGACGGTGTCGGTGAACTTCGTCTGGCGCTTCTAGTAGTTCTCGCGGAAGAAGATGAAGTTCTTCGGCTGCGAGCCGTACAGGCCGAAGCCCGCCGCCGCGCTCGGCTTGTCGTCGTAGGCCGCGCCGTCGTCCCAGCGCCCGAGCAGGTAGGCGCGCGCGGCGTTCGTCGCCGGCGCCTCGGCCACGCCCGTCGCCGGGCAGTAGTTGCCGCCCAGGGAATCGAGGTTGGCCGTCAGGCGCACGGTGCCCGAGTTGCCGGCGCCGGGATTGGCGAGGGTGATCGTCGCGCGTCCCGAGACCAAAGTGAGATTTGCTTCCACCATGGCCGTCTCGCATGCGACCAGGTTCGGGTCCGGCGGCGGCGGCGAGGTGAACGCCAGAGCGAAGTCGGAGCGCTGGAAATCCGTGCAGCCGTCGTCGTTGTTGCGCGTGAAGCCCGGCGTGGGGCCGGTCCCGTCCCAGTACTGCGCTTCCAGCGTCACGGGCAGGTCGCGGTTGCTCGGGCCGTAGACGCTCTGCAGGACAAGCCGCCCGAAGCGCCCAGCAGTGGCAGCGCCGATCTGGGCACGCTCCGGCGTCGCGTCGTTGTCGGCGTCGAGGTCGAGCGCCGCGCCGAGCGGCGCGACGCCGTCGGGATCCGCCGGCGCAATGCCGAGGCGTAGCATGCCGTAGGGCCCGTCGGGCGCGGCCGCGCGCATGAGCGCCACCGGCGCGACCACGCTCGCCGTGCCGCCGGCCCAGGCCGCCGCGATGCTGCCGATCATTCCCAGGTCGAGCCGCGTCGTGAGCGGTGTCGGCGCCGCCGCATCCATTGCGCCGAAGTTGTAGGACGCGGCGCTATTCAGCACCAGCGCGCCGAGCGTGGCGCCGGAGTAGCCCGGCGTCAGCGCGCCGCCGCTCGCGCGCGCATCGAGCGTGAACGCGAGATCCATGCGCTCGTTCATGTAGGTGAACGTCGAGCCGGCGCAGGCGCCGATGTCCGTGCGCGGCGTGATCGCGGCGCCCGCCGCCAGCGTGAAGTGGTCCGGCACGAAGCGGCCCACGGTGAGCGTGGCCGAGCTGATATAGCGCACCGAGGTCGCCGTGCCGTCGCCGGCGTCGACGCTGGCGAAGGTCTGGTCCTGCAGGGTCAGGTTGAACGCCCCCACGTCGGCGTAGGTCGCGGTGGTGGTGGTGATCACGCCGGCCGCCGCCGACCAGGCGCCGAGGCCCAGCGTGCCGGGGGTGGCCGGGCACACCGCCCCCGCGCCGCACTGCGCGAGGATCGCCACCGGCTGCCCGGCGCCGGGGCTGTACAGCGTGGTGGTTGCCGGCGCCCCAGCCCCGTTCTGCGCCGTGGCGTCGACGCGGAACGGCCGGCCGGCGTTGTGGACGGTGCCGATACCGGGATTCGATGTGTTGTTGAGCGTGCGCGTCGTGCCCGCGGTCACGCGGTCCTGGTCGCGCACCAGCACGCTCGCGAACTGCAGCGGCCGGTTCGCGAAGGCGTCGCTGGAGCAGCTCGTGACCGTAGGCGCGGCGACCGGGAACTTGACGCGGAACAGCACATTGCGCCAGGCATTGGCCTCGAACTGGCCCGCGCTCAAGGGATGCCGCCCGGCATCGCCGCCGGTGAAGGTCTGGTCGGCGAGCGCCTTGATGAGCGGCAGGCCCGCGCAGGCGCCGCCGCTGGTATTGTCGACCAGCTCCACCGCGACGGTGCCGGTAAAGCCGGCGGCGACCATGTTGGAGGCGTCGCGCGCGACGATATCGACCGCGATGTCCTGCCCGGCGATCCTGGTGAAGATGCGTCCGGTGACCGCGTCGCCGCCGGGCTCGACCACGTTGAAGCTCGACACCGCGGCGGCGACGTCGAGCACCGCGAATGTCGGCGCGCCGTTGCCCGCGTTGGTGGTCGTCACCGTGCCGGTGCCGTTGTTGTAGCTGCCCGCGACCGCCGAGGTCACGCTCACGCTCACCGTGCAGCTGCTCGCGGCCGGAATCGTGCCGCCGTTCAGCGTGAGCTGCGTGCCGCCCGCAACGGCGCTCGCCGCGCCGCCGCAACTGTTGACGAGGCCCGGCACGGCGGCATTGACGAGATTCGCCGGATAGCTGTCGGTGAAGGCCAGGCCGGCGATGGCGAAGGTGTTCAGATTGGTGACCATGACCGACAGCGTGCTCGATTGGCCGGCGATGATCGACGAAGGGCTGAAGCTCTTCGCCACCACGGGCGGCGGGAAGAAGGTCACCGTCGCGGTCTGCG
>DASWHU010000319.1:0-5298 GCA_036398035.1 Alphaproteobacteria bacterium
AGCGGTCCAGCCAGCGATCCGCGGCGCTCGCCACCCTGAGCGCGCGCATGTCGCGGACCACCTCGAGGGCAAGGTCCTGGCGTCGTCCGACGGCGCGCGAGGCGGCGGCCTGGCAGCCGTTGACCCAGGCGGTCAGCGGCAATCCGACCGCGACCGAGACGAGCAGCGCCGCCAGCGGCACCCAGACGACGCTGCCCGCCAGCAGACCGACGACGAGCAGCGCCAGCGCCACGAACGGCAGCTCGAGGACGGCGAGCGCGAGCGGGCCGCCGACCGCGCCGCGCATCTGGTCGATGTCCTTCATGCGCGCGATCTGCGACCTGGTGCCGGCGCCCTCGACCCGGTCGAGCGGCAACGACAGGAGCTTGCCGAACACCGCGGTCGAGAGCGCGTGCGACAGCTCGGCGCCGGCGCGGATCAGCAGCTCGCGCCTGAGCCAGCGCAGCACCAGCTCGAAGGCGAGGATGCCGGCGATGCCGGCCACCAGCAGTGGCAGGACGCCGGTCGTCGCATAGCCGACCGCCAGGTCGAACACCGCCATCACGAACAACGGCACGCCGAGCGACAGCAGGTTGGCGGCGAGCACCAGCGCGAGCGCCAGCCAGGCGACCGGGCGCAAGCGGGCGAGCCGGCGTCTGAGCCACCCCTCGGACGGTGCCTCGCCGGCGCCGCGCGGGCGCGCCTCGACAACCTGCACCCGCTGATAGGCGTCGGCGGCGACCAGCCGCATGCCCGCCGCCGCCGGATCGTAGATCAGAAGCCGCGGCCCACGCGCCTCGAGGGCGACGACCGCCGGGCTCGCCGGCGGTACCACCAGGCACGGCAATGCCGTCTCGCCGGCGGCGAGGCGGCGCAGGCGCCGCACCGTCGGCTGGTAGCCGGCGCGACGCAGCACGCGGCACAGCTCGCCAAGACCGAAGCCGTGCCCGGCATCGGGCAGCAGGTCGAGCAGCGGCCCGGCCCCGGCGCGCCAGCCAAGGGCGGCAAGCAGGCCCGGCAACGCGGCAACCAGGTCCGACGCCGCCGCGCGCGCGCGCAACCGGGAATCGGTCAGCGCCGCAATGCGCGCATCGAGTCGCTCGCCGTCCTCGGGCGCGTAGATCGCGCCGAGCTCCCGCCCCGCCCCCTCGACCAGCGCCGCGGTCATGGCGCGGCCGCCCGCACTGTCAGGCCGCCCGGGTCCACGCTCCCCGAGCCGACATCGTGTATCCGATCGGCGAGGCGCAGGATCGACGGCCGGTAGCCGGCGATGATCACCGTGCAACGGCCACGCAACGCCGCCAGCGCGACCTTCAGCTTGTCGTCGGCGGCAGCGTCGAGCTCGCTATTGGCTTCATCGAAGATCACCAGCCGCGGCCGGTCGACCAGGGCGCGGGCGATGGCGATGCGCTGGGCGAGGCAGCGTGAGATGCCGTGCGCCCTACCCGCCCCGACCGCGGTATCGAAGCCCGCGGGCATCGCCCGCACCTCGTCGGCGAGGCCGATGAACGCCGCGGCGGCAAGCGCCCGCTGCTCGGCGTGCGGGCGGAACATGGTCAGGTTGTCCATGATCGAGCCCTGGAACAGCGTCTCGTGCTGGGCGAGGTAAGCGATGGACCGGCGCAGCCCGCCCGGGTCGTGGTCGTCGAGCGGGCGGCCATCGATCAGCACGGTGCCGGCGCTCGGCCGCGCCAGGCCCGCGATCACCGACAGCAGCAAAGTCTTGCCGCAGCCGTTGGGGCCGACCAGCGCGACCATCTCTCCCGGCCGGACGGACAGGTTGATGCCGGCAAGCACCGGGCCGCCGGCGTCGCTGACACCGACCGCGACGTCACGCAAGCTCACCTGGCCGCGGATCGGGCCGGCGATGCGCCCGCCGACCGGCGCCACCGGCAGCTCGAACAGCGCGGCGAGGCGGTCGCGGGCCATGGCGGCGGCCTGCGCGCGCGGCCACAGCGTGACCGCCCTCTGCGCCGGCTGAAGGGCGCGGCCGGCGAGCAGGATGCACGCGGCGAGCGCGCCCGCGCTGAGCGCGCCGTCGACGACCATGGCGGCGCCGAAGGCGGCGGTGGCGACGATGCCGGCCTGACCCAGCGTCGCCGCCAGGTCGCCCGCGGCAGCCGACTGCCGCTCGGCGGCGATCGCGCTCGCGCCGCGCGCCCGGTCGAGGCGCCGGTATTGCTCCTCGAGCGGGGGCTCGGCGGCGATGCACTTGATGCCGCGCACGGCATTGAACGCGCTGATCAGGAACGCCGAGCGCCGATCCTCGTTCTCGGCGTGCCGGACGAACGCCGCCTGGACCGTGCCGGCCGCGATCGGAGCGGCGAGCGCCAGCAGCGCCAGCACGGCAATCGGCGCCAGCGCCAGCCAGCCGCCCAGATGGGCCAGCAGGATGAGGAACAACGGCACGAACGCGAGTTCTGAGGCGATCAGGCCGACATCGCCCGCCATGCGCTCGCGCAGCGCCGGGATGGCGTTGAGGCGCTCGAACAGGGTGCCGCAGCCCGCGGCCTCGAGGCGCGCGACGTCGCTCCGGAACAGGTGGCCGACGGCGGCGACGCCGAGACGGTGCTCGAGCCCCGCCCCGAGACGTGCGGTGAGCGCCGCGCGGCCAAGTCGCAAGACAGTCTCAATAACGCAGGCCGCGATCACGATCAGCGCCAGCGCCACCAGGGTCTCGGGTGCCCGGTAGGGGATCACCCGGTCGTAGACCTGCAGCAACACCAGCGGCAGCGCCAGGCCGAGCAGATTGATCACCAGGGACACGCCGATCAGCTCCAGGCGCGCGCGCCGGTCGCGCGTCAGGCGATCGACGACCGCCACGCCCGAGGGCGCTGCCGGCGTGGTCACCGCGATCGACCCGATCGGTCGACGACCGGGGCCGGCGGGGCCGCCACCCGGCGTCCCGCCGCCTCCCCGGCCATGCCGCGATCGGCCTTCGCCAAGGCCGCGATTGGGCTCATGGTCCCGCTGCACAATACCCGCATAGATTGTCTCGAATTATAGACCGAATTTGACGTTATACAATCTTTGGCTGAAGTGTGAAAAGACACCGTTGTCAGCATGGCAAAAGTTTCCGCACGATTCCTGGAGATTGATCGTACGGATTGACGGTTTATAATCGTTTAAGTAGATCACCGTCTTGCCCGGCCGTGTCCGGCCGGCAGGAGATTGGCTGTGCATCGCGCGACATGGCAAAGAAATTTCACGTATTGGTTGAAGAAACCTCGGCCCCGATCTCGCCCCGTCCGGCGTCCGTCTGCGGCGCCTCCGGTTCGCGCCCGCACCGCCCATGAGCGGGCCGGTGGCACCGGCGCCGGCAAACCCGGGCATCAGGATGGATGCCGAGACCGTCGGCGACATGGTCGTGGTCACGCTGCGCGAGGCGCGGCTGGACGCGACCGCGGCGGTCGCGTTCAGGCAACGTATCGCCGAGCTGACGGACGGCGGCGCGCGGACGCTGGTGCTCGACATGTCGGCGGTGGAGGTGGTCGACCCGAGCGGGCTCGGCGCGCTGATATCGGTCCGCAACGCGACGCGCGCGAACGCTGCGCTCGCCCTGTGCGGATTGCGCCCGTCGGCGGCCGCGGCCTTCAGGCTGACCCGCCTGGACAAGCTGTTCCGCATCTTCGCCGACCCGCAGGAGGCGCGCGCGGCGCTCACCGAAAGGCCGGGTGGGGCCGGTTGACGGCGGCTGGCCTCAGCGCCCGCCGGTGACCGTGACGATGCCGGACCCGCCGCGCCCGGCCGCCGCCAGCGCCCCCGCCAGCACCGCCGCTTCGCTCACCACCAGGCGGGTCGGGATCGCCGCCATGTAGTCGCGAAACCGGCCCTTGTCCTCGAAGCCGGCGCGAAACGTCGCCACCGGAAACGCCGGGCCAAGCGCCGGCACCACGCCGCCGCCGATGAATGCGCCGCCGCGCGCCCCCAGGATCAGCACGACGTCGCCGGCGAAGCCGCCGAGCCAGCGGGCGAAGCAGTCGAGGGTGCGGGCCGCGATCGGGTCGCTGTGGCGCGCGCGCGCGATCTCCGCCGCCGCCGGCGCCGCGTCTGCGTCGGTGCCCGCGATCGCGGCATAGAGCAAGCCAAGGCCGGGCCCCGACAGCAGCCGGTCGGGTGTCGGGCGCAGGCCGCGGTCGCGCAGGGTGCGCAGAATCTTCGCCTCGGCCTGGTTGCGCGCGGCGAGCCCGGCATGCCCGCCCTCGCCGGCCACGGCCACGGCCTCCCCGTCGCAGCGGACCAGAGCGGCGACGCCGAAGCCGGTGCCGGAGCCGAGCACCGCGCACGGGGCGGTCGGGTCCGCGGGGCGCGCGGGGCCGCCGAGCGGCACCGTGTCCGCCTCGCCGAGCGCGGCCAGGCCGAGCGCGAGCGCGAGCGCGGCAAGGTCGTTGACCAGGGTCAGCCGCTCGAGGCCCAGGGTCCGGCACAGCGCGGCCGCGGAGAACGCCCACGCCGGGCGATTGGTGAACGCGAAGCCGTCGCCGATGACCGGGCCGGCGAGCGCCAAGGCGGCGTGGCGCGGGCGGGTGCGCGGCGCGAGCGCGGCGAGACCCGCCTCGACCGCCTGGGCAAGGTTCGCATGGGCATCCGCGGCAACGGCCACATGCGCGCCGGGGCGTCGTCCGGGCTCGGCCAGCGCCAGGCGGACATTGGTGGCCCCGATATCGCCGACCAGCACCTGCGCGCTCACTGTGCCGTGGCCTTGTCCGGATCGAGCGACTCCAGCGCCTTGCCACTCTCAGCCGCTAGCCGGCGGGCCTCGTCGCGCTGCTCGGGCGTGAGCCGCTCGGCGATCGACTCGCGCATCTCGCCGGCGTCCTTGATGCCGGCCTGCGCCGCCAGCGCGGACCACAGATAGGCCCGCACCAGGTCGGGTTCCTCGCCCTCGCCGCTCAGGTAGAGGCCGGCCAGCGCGTGCGCCGCCTCGGGCATTCCCGCGACCGCCGCCCGCACCAGCCACTTGCGCGCCTCGCGCGGATCGCGCGCAACGCCCTCGCCGTTGCGGTACATGCGCGACAGCTGAAACGCGGACTCGGGCAAGCCCTGCTCGGCCGCCGCCTGGTGCAGCGCCACCGCCGTCTCCGGGTCGATGGTCACCCCGTCGCCGGTGCGGTACAGCTCGGCGAGGTAATACTGGGCGGGCGCGAAGTCCCGGTCGGCGGTGCGCCGGAACCAGTCGGACGCCTGCGCCGGGTCGCGCGGCAGCCCGTCGCCGCTCAGGTACAGCCGCCCGAGATTGGTCTGGGAGTCGAGATGGCCCTGCTCGGCCGCCAGCCGGTACCAGCGCGCGGCGGCGACCGGGTTGGGCGCGCCGCCGAG
>DASWHU010000320.1:0-15477 GCA_036398035.1 Alphaproteobacteria bacterium
AGCTGCCGCTATCTCGACTCGTTGCCGGTCGCGGGCAGCGCCGCGGGGCACGCGATCCGCGACCCCGCGCTCGAGCAAGAGATCCTCGAGATGACCCGCAACTTCGGCATCGGCGCCCAGTTCGGCGGCAAGTATTTCTGCCACGACGTGCGCGTCGTGCGCCTGCCGCGCCACGGCGCCAGCCTGCCGATCGGCATCGGCGTCTCCTGCGCCGCCGACCGCCAGGCGCTGGCCAAGATCACCGCGGACGGGGTGTTCCTCGAGCAGCTCGAGACCAATCCGGCCAAGTACCTGCCCGAGGTCGAGCCGCGGCAGCTCGCCGGCGAGGTGGTCGAGATCGACCTCGCCCGGCCGATGGACGAGATCCGGCGCGAGCTCAGCCGGCACCCGATCCGCACCCGCGTCAAGGTCTCCGGACCGATGATCGTCGCCCGCGACGCCGCCCATGCGCGCCTGCGCGAGGCGCTCGAGGCGGGCGAGGACCTGCCGCGGTACTTCAAGGACCACTGCGTCTACTATGCCGGGCCGGCCAAGACCCCGGCGGGCTACGCCACCGGCTCGTTCGGCCCGACCACCGCCGGGCGCATGGACGACTATGTCGACCAGTTCCAGGCCCACGGCGGCTCGCTAGTGATGCTGGCCAAGGGCAACCGCTCGCGCGCCGTGGTCGAGGCGTGCAAGACGCATGGCGGCTTTTACCTCGGCTCGATCGGCGGCCCCGGCGCACGCCTCGCCCAGGACTGCATCAGGAAGGTCGACTGCATCGCCTACCCCGAGCTCGGCATGGAGGCGATCTGGCGGATCGAGGTCGAGGACTTTCCGGCGTTCATCGTCATCGACGACAAGGGCAACGACTTCTTCACCGAGATCAACCGCCGCTGAGAGTGCGCCCATGCCCGAGCGCCCGGAGATCATCGACCACGTAAGCGACCTGCTCGCCCCGCTCGGGCCGGTCGAGCCGCGGTTCATGTTCGGCGGCTGGGGCCTCTATCTGGGCGGGGTGATGTTCGCGCTGATCGCCGACGGCGAGCTCTACCTGCGCACCGATTCGCGCACCGCCCCTGCCTACGAGGCCCAGGGCCTGCCCCGGTTCAAGCCGTGGGACGACAAGCCCGTGACCATGCCCTATCACCTCGCGCCCGAGGCCGCGTTCGAGACGGCTGAGGCAATGGTTGCCCTGGCACAGGACGCGCTGGCGGCGGCGCGGCAGGCGAAGCGCGGCAAGCGGTCGCGCACCGGCAAGGCGCGCGCGTGAGCGGCACGGCAGGCACGCGCACCGAGACCGACAGCCTGGGTCCGGTCGAGGTCCCGGCCGAGCGCTACTGGGGCGCACAGACCGAGCGCGCGCGCCGCAACTTCCCGATCGGCGAGGAGCGCATGCCGCTCGAGCTGGTCCACGCCCTGGCACTGGTCAAGCGCGCCGCCGCCGAGGTCAACCGCGACCTCGGCCGCCTCGACCCCGCCCTCGCCGAGGCGATCGCGGCGGCCGCGGCGGAGGTCGCCGACGGCGCCCTCGACGGCGAGTTCCCGCTGCCGGTGTGGCAGTCGGGCTCGGGCACCCAGACCAACATGAACGTCAACGAGGTGATCGCGGGCCGCGCCAACGAGCGCCTCGGCGCCGGCCGCGGCGGCAAGCGCCCGGTCCACCCCAACGACCACGTCAACCTGTCGCAGTCGACCAACGACAGCTTCCCGACCGCGATGCACGTCGCCGCCGCGCTCTCCTTTCGCGACCGCCTGCGGCCGGCGCTCGCCGGGCTGAGCGCGGCGCTCGCCGACAAGGCGCGCGCGTTCGCCGACCTGGTCAAGATCGGGCGCACCCATCTCCAGGACGCAGTGCCGATCACCCTCGGCCAGGAGTTCGCGGGCTACGCCTCCCAGGTCGGGGCGGCGATCGAGCGCCTCGATCAAGTGCTGGCGCGATTGTGCCCGCTGGCGCAGGGCGGCACCGCGGTCGGCACCGGCCTCAACGCCCCGCCGGACTTCGGCGCCCGCGTCGCGGCCCGGCTCGGCGCGCTCACCGGCATCCCGTTCACCGCCGCCGCCGACCGGGTCTCCGCGATCGCCGCCCACGACGCGCTGGTCGATGCCTCGGCCGCGCTCGCCACCCTCGCCACGGCGCTGACCAAGATCGCCAACGATATCCGGCTGATGGGCTCCGGGCCGCGCTCGGGGCTCGGCGAGCTGGTCCTGCCGGCCAACGAGCCCGGCTCCTCGATCATGCCCGGCAAGGTCAACCCGACCCAGGCCGAGGCGCTGACCATGGTCTGCGCGCAAGTGATCGGCAACCACGTCGCGGTGACGGTCGCCGGCGCGGGCGGCCATTTCGAGCTCAACGCGTGCAAGCCGGTCATCATCGACAACCTGCTGCGCTCGGCCCGGCTGCTCGCCGACGCCGCGGCGAGCTTCACCGAGCGCTGCGTGCGCGGGCTCGAGGCCGACCAGGCGCGGCTCACCGAGCTGGTCGAGCGCTCGCTGATGCTGGTCACCGCGCTCAGCCCGCATATCGGCTACGACCGCGCCGCCGCGATCGCGACCAAGGCGCACCGCGAGGGCCTCACTTTGCGCGCGGCGGCGCTTGCGCTGGGCAGCGTCTCGGCCGCGGACTTCGACCGCTGGGTGCGACCCGAGACGATGGTCGGCCCGGGCGAGGCATGACCGGCCTCAGCAAGGTCTCGGTGACCATCGGCGGCCACCGCACCAGCCTGTCGCTCGAGCCCGCGTTCTGGCGCGCCTTCGCCGAGCTGTGCCGCGCCGAGGGCCGCAGCCGCGCCGCGGTGCTGGCGGAGATCGACGGCGCGCGGCGCAGCAACCTGTCGAGCGCGGTGCGCCTGTGGGTGCTCGAGCGCCTCAGCCGCGGCGCGCGGCTCAGCGCGGCGGGCTGAGCAGGTCCTCGAGCACGTCCTCGAACTTCTCCTGCGGGCGCGGCGCGGGCTGCGCCGGGGCCGCCGCGGGCGGCGGCGGCGGCGGCGTCCCTGCCGCGGGCGCCGGCGCGGGCGCGGCCTGGGGGGTCGGCTCCGGCTCCGCGGGCGGCGTCGGCGCGGGCTCGGCGACCGGCTCGGGCGCCGGCTCGACCGGCGGCGCCGGCTTGGGCGTCGGCTTGGCGACCGGCTCGGGCATCGGCTGCGCCGTGGCGGCGGGCTCCGGGACCGGGGCTTCGGCCGCCGGAACGTCGACTTCGGCGAGTGGTGCCTCGGCCTCGGGCGCGGGCGCTTCGCTCGCCTCCTCGTTGCCGGGCGGCGGCTCCTGGAGCAGCTCGCGGGCGCTCTTCTCGATCAGGAACTGGTCGAGCCGCGCCGCCTCGATCTGCTTCTGCGGCGCCTCCAGCGGGCCCGACAGGCGGACCCCGATCGGCGGCACCTCGGGATGGTCGGCGAGGGTGAACATCGCCGTCGCGTCGACCTGCCACGCGGGCAGGTCGGCGCCGCCGGTGAGGCTGCCGGTGCCGCCGTCGGCGGCCAGATATGTGTCCTCGGTGGCGATCCGCCCGTCGGTGATCGAGAACGTGCCGCGAAGCTGGCTGTAGCGCGTGCGGCCGGCCTCGAATCCGGCCGCGAGCAGGCCGGTGATGCCCTGCGGCCCTTCGATCTCGTCGAGCCGGCGCGACAGGGCGGCGAGGTCGAGGCCTTCGATGATGCCGCCGGTCGCGTCGCGGAACCGGCCGCGCCCGTTCAGCGCCAGCATCATCTGCTGGGCGCTGCTGCCGCGGGTGGTGAAGCTGCCCTCGAAACCGATCCGCCCGGTGATGTTCTCGATCCCGGCGAGCCGGCCGAGCGCCGCGCGGATGTCGACCCCGGCGAGCTCGATCGCCAGGCGCGCGCTCGGCACGGCGCCGGAGACCAGCTGGCCCTCGCACGACAGGTCGCCGCCGAACAGCCGCCCGACCAGGCGGCGGACCTGGAGCGTGCCGTTGTCGAGGCCGAGGTCGACCTCGGCTGCCTCGAAACGGTAGCCGTCATAGCCGAGGGCGTCGGTCGACAGCTTGACCGAGGCGTCGAACGCGCGCAGCGCCGACAGCTCGAGCGGCGCGCGCGACCAGCGCTCCGCTCCGGAGCCGGTGTCCGGCGCCGGCGGGAGCCCGCCGGCGATGCCGGGCGCGACGGCGGCGGCGACGCCGAGAAAGTGCTCGACCACCAGCGGCCCGGTGATCAGGTCCGCGGTCAGCCGCGGGCGCGCGCCGTCGAGGGCGACGGAGACGCTGCCGACCACCGACGAGCCGCCCAGATTGGCGCTCAGGTTCGGCACCGAGACCGCGGACGGCCCGCCCGACAGGCGCCCGGAGACGGTCGCGGGCCCGGCATAGGCGTCGGTCTCGACGTCGACGCCAAGGCCGTCGAGCAACGCCTGCATGTCGGGATGCGAGGCGGCGGCAGTCAGCGTGTAGCGCGGCGCGTCCGCAATGTCCTCGATCTTCCCCTGCGCGGAAGCCTCGGCGCCGGCGGCCTTGAGCCGGGCGTCGAGGTCGAAGCCAGCAACGGTGCCGGCCGCGCTGCCCTCGACCGTCACCGGCCCGGCCAAGGCCGGCGGCGGCGTGCCGGCATCGAGCGCCGCGCTCCGCCCCAGCAGCCGGGCGAGGCTCGGATGCTCGGCCTCGATCACCAGGTCGAACCGCGCCGGCGCCGGCAGGCCCTCGATGCGGCCCTTGAGGCCGAGCCGGGCATCGGCGAGCGAGCCGCCGGCGTCGACGTCGAAGCCGGCGAGCGTGCCCGCGAGCGCGGTCGACACCGTCACCGGCGCGGCCAGCACCGCCGGCGCGTCCGCCCGCGCCAGCGCACCGACCGCGTCGAGCAGCCCAGCGAGGTTGGTGTTGGACAGGCCCGCCTTGAGCTCGAATCTCGGCGTGCCGGCAAGGTCGCGGATCGTGCCGTCGACCGCCACCCGGCTCGCCAGCGCCTCGAGCGCGCCGTCGATGGCGAGCGAATCGAAGTCGCCCTTGAGCTTGGTATCCACGCTCAGCGCGCCGGCGAAGGCGGGCGGCAGGCCGCGCAGCGCCGGCACCATGCGCGACATCGCCGACAGGTCGGCGGTGTCGAACTTGAGTGCCACGTCGACGGCCGGCGTCCCGCCCAGCTGCTCGATCCGGCCGGCGAGCGCCGCCCGCGCCCCGGCCAGGTCGGCGACCCGGGCGTCGCGGAAGGTGAGCGCGCCGCCCTGCAACAGCCCGTCGAGCTTGATGCCGCTGACCGGGACCTCGCGCCAGGTGAGCGAATCCGCCTGGATGACGAAATCGGCGTCGAAGTCGGCGAGCACCGCGAGCGGCCGGCGCGCGGGCTCGGGCTCGGGCTGTTCGGGGGCGGCCCCGGGCACCGCCGGTCCCGGCGGCGCCGGGCGCGTCGCCGGCAACGGCACGCCGGCCGCCGGCGCCTGCAGGTAGGCGTCGACGTTCACCCGGTCGATGCGCAGGTTGACCCCGAAGGCCGGGCGCGCGCGCATCGCGTAGGCGATGCCGCCGATCATGCGCGTGGTGTCCAGGCCGACATCGATGCCGGTGAGCTGGCCGTTCTTCGGGTCGCCGTCGATCGCCGCCGACAGGCTGAACTTGCGCAGCCGGTCGGCCGGGATGCGCGAGATGTCGACGTTGAACCAGGCGAGCAGGGCGCGCAGGTTGTCCGAGGCGGCGTCGAGCTGGCCGCTGAAATGCGGCCCCTCCGGCCGGGGCTCGATCGAGCCGAACAGGGTGACGTCGGAGCCGCCGGGAAGCAGCGCCGACAGCCGCTGGATGTTGACCATGCCGCCGGCGACGCCGAGGTTGACCACCGTCTGGCGGACGATCTGGTCGCGATAGAGCACGGCGTCGACGGTGAGGTCGAGGCTGCCGTTGAGACCCCGCGGCGGCGCCCATACGGCCACCGGCGCCGCGCCGCCCTCGTCATCCTGCGGCCCGGCGTCCTGGCCAGTCGTCGCCGGCTGGCCGGCGAGGTCGGCGATCAGCGCATCGATGTCGATCCGGTTGGCGTCCAGCGCCAGCTCGAACTGGCCGCCGCCGGCGAACTTGGTCGTCAGCTTGCCCTTGGCGACGGTGTCGCCGAAACGAATCTCGACGTCGTTGGCCGACAAATCATTCTCCGTCGCCGCCACCTGGGCTTCGATCGCCAGTCGCTGGCGGCGCGGCATGCGCGCCGTCACCGTTCGCCCGGTCGCCGCCGCGACCAGGCCCGCCAGTTCGGCGAGGCTGGCGCTGGTGACGGTCGCCTTGCCGTCGACGGCGGGCCGCTCGGCGGTCGGCGTGCCGCCGCCGGTGAAGCCGACCGACACGCCGCCCGAGGACAGCCGCGCGCGCATCGCCACCCGCTGCGCCGGGCGCAGGTCGCCGAGCGCGACGTCGGCGTCGACCGGCAGGCCGCGGGCGACCAGGCGCCCGCGCATCGTGAACGGGCCGGACAGCGATCCGGCCGATAGCACGACGTCGATGTCGTCCACGGTCTCTTCGATGCCGGCAGCCGAATCGCGATAGACCAGCCGGCCGCGCTCGACCGTGACCCGCTCGACGCTGATCTCGAGCGGCAAGCCGAACAGCGACAGGCCCGGCGGCGCCGCCGGCGCGGAGCCGCCGGCTTCGTCCGCGGCCTCGGGCGGACCGAGCCGCCAGGTGACGCGGCCGTCCGCCAGCCGCTCGAGCTGGAGTCGCGGGGCGGCCAGGATCACGCTGTCGATGCGCACCTTGCCCGCGACCAGCGGCACCAGGGCGACGCGCACGCCGACCGAGTCGAGCGAGATCAGGTCGGGATCGGCGGCGCCGTCCAGGTTGGCGACCCGCACCCGCTCGGCCGACAATGTCGGCGTCGGCAGCATGGCGAACGCGATCGGGCCGCCGATCGCGATGTCGCGGCCGGTCAGCTTCGCCAGTTGATCGACGATCTCGGGCTTGAACCGGTTCCAGTCGACGAAGCTCGGCCCAATCAGCAGCGCCCCGATCACGACCAGCAGCACCGCCAGGAACCCGTAGAGCAGTGACCTCACCGAACGGTCCCCTGACGATTGCGCCGGACGTGCCTCAAGGTTGGCTCCCGCGGGCTTGCGCCACTCCCGAATACCGCTAATCTAACCAATGCGTTACGGCCGTTACATAGGGACGGGAGCGGGACGCGAGGCTGGGGCGGGCGCCGGCCGCGGCGCCGCGTCCCGCTGCGCGGCGGAGGCGCCGATGGGTGAGGTAGTGAATCTCGACCTATACCGCAAGCGCGCGCGGACCAGGGCCGGCCGCGGCGCGGTGCCGGCAACCCCGGGACCGCAGGGCGGACCGCCGGCGCGCGCTGCGGGACCGGCAACCGAAGACCGGCCGGAATGCGACGATGCGGGCGCCGGCGACGGCGCCCCGCCGGCGCCGGGCGGCCCGGACACCGCCGCGGCCGATTGAGCAAGGACGCGGCGCCTCGGGCCCAGCAGCACCATAGGCGGCGCGCGGCGGCAGGATAGGCGCGGCGCTCGGGCGATCGCGACGCGCGAAGGCGGCGTGCCTGTGCCGCGACCGGAGCGCCGAATCGCGGTGGCGGAAATCGATGTCACGCAAATTATGTGTCGCGCCCGCCCGCGTCCCGAGCGGCGGAGCGTCCCTACAGGCGCACGATCTTGCCCGGGTTCATGATGTTGTCGGGGTCGATCGCGCGCTTGATCGCGCGCATCACCGACAACGCCTCGCCGAGCTCTTCGGTCAGGAAGTCGATCTTGCCGTAGCCGACGCCGTGCTCGCCGGTGCAGGTGCCCTCCATCGCCAGCGCGCGCGCCACCAGGCGGTCGTGGAGCCGGGCGCCGAATGATATCTGCGCCTGGTCGTCGGGGTCGATCATGTAGGAGACATGGAAGTTGCCGTCGCCGACATGGCCGACGATCGGGCACTTGAACGGCGCCGTGGCGTTGTCCTTCTCGGTCTCGACCACGCACTCGGCGAGCCGGGAGATCGGCACGCACACGTCGGTGACCATGCCCTTGGTGCCCGGGCACAGCGCGCGCATGGCGTAATAGGCGTCGTGGCGCGCCTGCCACAGCTTGTTGCGCTGCTCGTGGTCGGCGGTCCAGCGGAAGTCGCCGCCGCCGTGGTCGGCGGCGAACTCCTGCGCGTGCTCGGCCTGCTCGCGCACCGAGGCCTGGCTGCCGTGGAACTCGTAAAACAGTGTGTAGGCGACCGGGTAGTCGGTCTTGGAGAAGGCGTTGATCGCCTCCATCGACACCTTGTCGATCAGCTCGATGCGCGCCACCGGGATGCCCGACTGGATGGTCACGATCACCGCGTCGACCGCGTCGCCGATCGAGGGGAACGAGCAGGTGGCGGCGCTGATCGCCTCGGGGATGCCGGCCAGGCGCAAGGTCACCTCGGTGATCACGCCGAGGGTGCCCTCCGAGCCCACGAACAGGCGCGTCAGGTCGTAGCCCGCGGCAGACTTGCGCGCCCGGCGGGCGGTGCGGATCACGCGCCCGTCGGGCAGCACCACGGTCAGCGCAAGGACGTTCTCGCGCATGGTGCCGTAGCGCACCGCGTTGGTGCCGCTCGCGCGCGTCGCCGCCATGCCGCCGAGCGAGGCGTCCGCGCCCGGGTCGATCGGGAAGAACAGGCCGGTGTCGCGCAGATATTCGTTGAGCTGCTTGCGCGTCACGCCCGCCTGGACGGTGCAGTCGAGGTCCTCGGGATTGACCTCGACCACCTCGGTCATCTGGCTCACGTCGATGCTGATGCCGCCTTCCAGCGCGGCCACCTGGCCCTCGAGCGAGGTGCCGGTGCCGTAGGCGATCACCGGCGCGCAGTACCTGGCGCACAGCGTGACCGCGTCGCTCACCTCTTCGGTGGTGCGGGCGAACACCACCGCGTCCGGGCTGTAGGGGGTGTGGTAGGACTCGTCCCGGCCGTGCAGCTCGCGCACCGCCGCCGAGACCGACAGGCGCTCGGCGAACAGCGCGCGCAGCTCCGCGATCAGCGGCGAGCGCGGGTCGAGGCGGCTTCGAGCTTGGGCAGGCGCGACGGCCATCGCCGGACTCCCTGACTTAAGACCTTGCAGCGCCGGATATAGCATCGGCGGCGCCAAAGGTTAAGATGCGCGCCTCGCCCCGGCAGCGGAGCCCGCCCGTGACCTCACCCGCTCACCGCCGCTCCCAGCCCCTGGTGCTGCACCGCGAGCCGGTGCGCGAGGCGTGGCTCGACTACAACGGCCACATGAACGTTGCCTACTACCTGCTCGCCTTCGACCACGCCAGCGACGCCTTCGCCGAGCATATCGGCATCGGCCAGGCCTATACGCGCACCAGCGGCCGCTCGATCTTCATCCTCGAATGCCATGTCGCGTACTTGCGCGAGGTGGTCGGCGGCGACCCGTTGCGCTTCACCACCCACCTGCTCGGCTTCGACGACAAGCGCATCCATTTCGCCCACGCCATGCATCACGACGTCCGCAGCTACCACGTGGCGACCGGCGAGCTGATGCTGGTCCATGTCGACCTCGCCCAGCGCAAGGCCACCGCCATGCCCGCCCCGACGCTCGCCGCGCTCGCCCGCATCGCCTCCGACCAGCAGGGCCTGGAGCGGCCGGTCGGCCTGAGCCGGGTCATGGGCCTGGGGGCGGGACGGCCCTGAGCCGGGCGCCGCCGGGCCTGTGACCGCAGTCACGCGCAGGGGCGCGGGCGGGCGCTATATGCGCTCATGGAGCTGAACCAGGCGCTCGCCGATAGGAGGGCCGAGATGTCGATCCCTCCGGTCAATTTTCCCTTGCCGTCGCCGATCGCCTCGGCGCTGAAGGCGATTCGGGACGCCAACGAAACGGTCGCCGAGGTCGCGCAGGACGTGGCCGAGCACGGCGCCGAGGGCTTCGCCGAGAACGCGGTCGCGCTGACCACCGCCGAGATCTCCGCCAAGGCCGCGATCGCGGTTCTCCGCACCGCCGCCGAGCTCGAGCAGGAGACGCTCGACATCCTCGCCTGAGCGGCGCGCCGCGGCCCCGCGCCTGAGCCGGTTGAAAGGCGCATCCGATCATCCCATCATAAGTGGCGATCGACGCCATCGGGGGAGCCCAACATGGCCGGAAGCCCGTCGCCTGCCCGCAAGCCGACCGTCGTCGGCCACGACGACCGCTGGCTCAGGCTGTTGTACATGGTGATCTTCGCGATCATCGGTTACACGGTGTTCTGGGTGGTCCTGTTCCTGGCCGCGGTCCAGTTCCTGCTCACCTGGATCAACGGCGAGCCGAATCACAACCTGCGCGACTTCGCGGGCAAGCTCGATGCTTATCTCCAGGCGGTGCTCGACTTCATCGGCTATGCGACCGACGTGGTGCCGTTCCCGTTGTCGCCGCTGGAGACGAGCCTTGCCAGCGCGGCGCCGGCCGCCGCCCGGCGCAGGTCGCGCTCGGCCGGCGCGCGCGCCAAGGGCGGGGCCGCCGCCAAGACGGAGCCCGGGGCGGAGGACGGCTGAGGCGCCGCGAACACCGCTCGGCCGGGACCGGGGCGGCCCGTTTAGCCGGCGAATGATTGCCACCCTAGCGCCGTGACCTCGTCGGGCGCTAGCGGACTGGCCGGGCTTCGTCGCCGGTTGTCGCTCGGTCGCGATCCTCACCTTTATCTGTCGGTGCTTGCCCTCGTCATCGGCGCCGCCGCCGGCTACGGGGCGATCGCCTTCAGGCTCGGCATCGACGCGATCCAGCTTCTGTTCTACGGCTCGGCGACGCAGCAGGTGCTGTCGATGGCGCGGCACCTGGAGTGGTGGCATCGGCTGCTGGCGCCGGCGCTGGGCGGGCTCGGGGTCGGCCTGTTCATCCACTACGCGTTGCCCGAGCGCCGCCCGCACGGGGTCGCCGACGTGATCGAGGCGTGCGCGCTGCGTGGCGGGCGGATGCGGCTGCGCGACGGGCTGGCGGCCGGGTTCGCCAGCGCCGCCTCGATCGGCGTCGGCGCCTCGGTCGGGCGCGAGGGCCCGGTGGTCCACCTGGCCGCCGCCATGGCGGGCGCGCTCGGCGGCCGCCTCGGGCTCGATCGGGGGCAACTGCGCACCCTGCTCGGCTGCGCCGTCGCCAGCGGCATCGCGGCCTCCTTCAACGCCCCGATCGCGGGCGTGTTCTTCGCGCTCGAGGTGGTGGTCGGCCACTACGCGCTGGGCGCGTTTGCGCCGGTGGTGATCGCGGCGGTGATCGGCACCATCATCACCCGCGCCCAGTTCGGCGACTTCCCGGCGTTCGTGGTGCCGGGGGCGGAAATCGCGTCGTACTACGAGATGCCGGCCTTCCTGCTGCTCGGCGCGGTGTGCGCACTGGTCGCGCTGCTGTTCATGTCGGGGACCATGTTCACCGCCAAGGTGGTGGCCAGGGTGCCGGTCGCGGGCTACCTGAAGCCGGCGGCGGGCGGGCTGCTCACCGGCGCGATCGCGGCGGCCTTTCCCGAGGTCATCGGGGTCGGCTACGAGACCACCGACCTGGCGCTCACCGGCGCGTTCACGCTCGACGTGCTGCTGCTCTTGGTGGTGGCCAAGACCACCGCCAGCGTCATCTGCCTCGGCTCGGGCTTCGCCGGCGGCGTGTTCTCGCCCAGCTTGTGCATCGGCGCGCTGACCGGCGCCGCGTTCGGCATCATTGCCACGGCCGTGGTGCCCGAGGCCCAGGCCAGCATCAACGCCTACAGCCTGGTCGGCATGGGCGCGGTCGCCGGCGCGGTGCTGGGCGCGCCGATCTCGACCATCCTGATCATCTTCGAGCTGACCGGCGACTATGCGGTGACGATCGCGGTCATGCTATCGGTGGTCACCGCCTCGCTGATCACCCGGCGCGTCGCCGACGGCTCGTTCTTCACGCTCCAGCTGCGCGCGCGCGGGCTGGATCCGGCCAGCGCCGAGGCGCGCGCGCCGAGCCGCGCGATCACCGTCCGGTCGCTGATGAGCGACAGCTTCCGCACCGTCGACGCCGACACCCCGGTGGGCGAGATCCGCGAGCTGCTGCGCAGCGCCCCCGACTACGACCTCTACGTCACCGACGACGCCGGCCGGCTGACCGGCGTGGTGCCGTTCGACCGGTTGCGCGCGCTGCTGTTCGACCCGAGCCCGGACCTCGATGCGCGCGCGAGCAGCCTCGCCGTCGAGGCGCTGGACGTGCTGGTGCCGGGCGACACGCTCGACCTCGCGCTCGACATGCTCGAGACCGGCCAGGCGCGGCATCTGCCGGTGGTCGAGGACCGCCTCGCGCGCCGGCTGATCGGGGTCGTGTTCCGCACCGACGCGCTGCACGCCTACAACCGCGCCCTGTTGCGCGAGCGCGCGCTCGAGCACGGCAGCGGTTGAGCTGGTGCTTTCGTCGTCCGACGAGGGCCCATGGCCCGTGCGCCGGGGGCCGCGCTTGACTATATTGGCGGGCGAATCATGGTTGACGCGTTCGACCCTTTCGACCTGACCCAGATCGCGCCCGCGGCGCGCCCCGTTTCGGCGCCCGGGGCAGAGCGCTATCTCGAGGCGCTGAACGAGGCCCAGCGGCGCGCGGTCGAGTGCACCGAGGGGCCGGTACTGGTGCTCGCCGGCGCCGGCACCGGCAAGACCCGGGTGCTGACCACGCGCCTCGCCCATATCCTTGAGTCGCGGCTCGCGCACCCGTCCGAGACGCTCGCGGTCACCTTCACCAACAAGGCGGCGCGCGAGATGCGCGAGCGGGTCGAGCGCCTGCTCGGCCGCTCGGTCGAGGGCTGGCACCTCGGCACCTTCCACGCCGTCGCCGCGCGCATCCTGCGCCGCCACGCCGAGTGCGTCGGGCTCAAGTCGGCCTTCACCATCATCGACGCCGACGACCAGGTGCGCCTGCTCAAGCAGCTGCTGGCGGCGGAGAACATCGACGAGAAGCGCTGGCCGGCGCGCACGCTCGCCGCGATCATCGGCCGCTGGAAGGACCGCGGCCTGACCCCGGACAAGGTGTCGCGCACGGACATCGGCGAGTTCGCCGCCGGCCGCGCGCTCGACCTCTACCGCGCCTACCAGGAGCGGCTGGCCACCCTCAATGCCGCCGACTTCGGCGACCTGCTGCTGCACAACCTGACCCTGTTCGCGCGCGATGCGCGCGTGCTCGCCGACTACCAGGACCGGTTCCGCTACGTGCTGGTCGACGAGTACCAGGACACCAACGTCGCCCAGTATCTGTGGCTCAGGCTCCTGGCCCAGAAGCATCGCAACCTGTGCTGCGTCGGCGACGAGGACCAGTCGATCTACGCCTGGCGCGGCGCCGAGATCGGCAACATCCTGCGCTTCGAGCACGACTTCCCGGGTGCGACGGTGATCCGGCTCGAGCGCAACTACCGCTCGACCCCGCACATCCTCGGCGCCGCCAGCGGCCTAATCGCGCACAACGAGAGCCGGCTCGGCAAGACGCTGTGGGCCGAGGGCGAGGCCGGCGAGACGGTGCGCGTGGTCGGGGTGTGGGACGGCGAGGAGGAGGCGCGCCTGGTCGGCGACCAGATCGAGTCGCTGCACCGGCGCGGGCAGCCCTTGCGCGAGAGCGCGATCCTGGTGCGGGCGAGCTTCCAGACCCGCGCCTTCGAGGAGCGGTTCATCCAGATCGGCCTGCCCTACCGGGTGATCGGCGGCCTGCGCTTCTACGAGCGGCTCGAGATCCGCGACGCGCTCGCGTATCTGCGCGTGATCGGACAGCCCGCCGACGACCTCGCCTTCGAGCGCATCGTCAACCGGCCCAAGCGCGGCATCGGCGACGCCAGCCTGCAGACCTTGAACCTTCACGCCCGGACGCGCGGAATCGCGCTGTTCGACGCCGCCCGCGAGCTGGTCGAGTCCGACGAGCTGCGCGGGCGCGCGCGCGCCGCGATGCGCGCGCTCTTGGACAGCCTCGACCGCTGGCGCGCGCTGGCCGCGGGCGGCACCGAGCTGCCGGCGCTCGCCGAGACCGTATTGGACGAGTCGGGCTACACCGGGATGTGGCAGCAGGACCGCTCGGCGGACGCGCCCGGGCGGCTCGAGAACCTCAAGGAGCTGGTGATCGCGCTCGAGGAGTTCGACGGTCTCGGCGGCTTCCTCGAGCATGTCGCGCTCGTCATGGACAACGCCGCCGGCGCCGGCGAGGACGGGGTCAACCTGATGACGTTGCACGGCGCCAAGGGGCTCGAGTTCGACACCGTGTTCCTGCCCGGCTGGGAGGAGGAGCTGTTCCCCAACCGGCGCGCGCTCGAGGACGGCGGCGTGCGCGCGCTCGAGGAGGAGCGCCGCCTCGCCTATGTCGGGCTGACGCGCGCGCGCAAGCGGGCGATGGTGCTGTATGCCGCCAACCGGCACGCCTTCGGCCAATGGCTGTCGGCGGCGCCGTCGCGCTTCCTCGCCGAGCTGCCCGCGGCGCATGTGGCGCGCGACAGCGTGCCCGCCGCCTATTACGGCGGCCTCTCGGAGGCCGAGGTGGCGGACCCCTCCGGCTTCGACCGGCCGGCGATCGGCGCCCGGCGCAGCAACTGGGCGCGCTACGCCGCGCGTTACGGGGCCGAGCCGGCGCTGCCGGTCGAGACCCGCAGCCACGCGCCGGGCACCTTCGCGCCGGGCAGCCGCGTGTTCCACCAGAAGTTCGGCTACGGCGAGGTGCGCGCGATCGACGGCAACAAGCTCGAGATCGCGTTCGACAAGGCCGGCACCAAGAAGGTGATGGACAGCTTCGTCACCCCGGCGTGAGCGCGCCGGCGCGCGTATTCGCCCGCCAAGCCGTCGGCGTACAGCCGTATAAGGCGAAGAACGCGCGGCTGAAGTGGCTGCGGCTGTCATAGCCGACCGCGGCGCCCACCGCCTTGACCGGCCGCTCCGAGGTAACGAGCAGTGCCGCCGCCCGGCGCAACCGCACTTCCTTGAGGAAGTCGATCGGCCCGCGGCCGAAGGCGTGGCGGAAGTGCTCGGCGAACGTGGAGCGGCTCATGCCGGCGACCTCGGCCAGGCGCTCGACCGTGAACGGGCGCCCCGGATCGTCGAGCATCGCCCGGACGACGCAGCCGATGCGTTCGTCCTCAAGCGCGATCAGCCACGGAACGCGACACTCGCCGCTCTCGCAATAGCGGCGCAGCACGTGCACCAGGCATTGCTGCATCAGCGCCCGCACCAGCACATCGGTGCCGGGCTGGGGATGCGCGAGCTCGGCGAGCAGGGCCTCGAACGCGTCGGCGAACGCGCGGTCGGCCGCCCCGCGGACCACGATCGGCTCGGGCAGGTAGTCGAACAGCCCATGGCCGCGGTGGAAGGTGGCGCCGATCGCGCCGCACGCCAGTACCACGCCGCCCTCGCCCGGCGCCTCACCGTCCGCGGCGAAGCGGTGGCTGCGTCCCGCCGGCACGATCACGGCCGAGCGCCGCTCGAGCCTGATCGCGGGCAGGCCCTCGATCGAGAGCCCGCCCGCGCCGTCGAGCAGGTAGTGGACGACCGCCTCGTCGCGCCGGCCCCCATGCGCGCTCTCGCCGGCCGCCAGCCGCGAGACCGAGAACGGCTGCACCGCCACCTCGAGCCCATCGAGCAGCCGCTCGAGCAGGATCATGACGCACCTCGCA
>DASWHU010000321.1:0-23040 GCA_036398035.1 Alphaproteobacteria bacterium
GGTTTCGCCGAGTATCGCTGGCGCTTCCGCACCGGCCTGCCGTGGCTCGAGCCGCGCCGCTTCGACCAGGCCGCCTGGCACGGCGAGCCGCTCGACGGCAAGGCGGTGCTCGCGTGGGGCGAGCAGGGGGTGGGCGAGGAGGTCATGTTCGCGTCCTTGCTGCCGCGGCTCGCCGAGGTGGCGCGCCGGGTCGTGGTCGAGTGCGATCCGCGCCTGGTGCCGCTGTTCCGCCGCTCGTTCGCCGATCTCTCGGTGGTCGCGCGAGCCACGCTCGCGGCGCCGGCGGCGCGCGACGTGGAGATCGAGGTCCAGCTCGCCGCCGGCGACCTGCCGGCCGCGCTTCGCTTCGGCGCCGGCGACGACCCGGCGCCGGCCGCATATCTGGTCGCCGACCCCGGGCAGCTGGCGGCGGCGAAGCGGCGGCTCGCCGACCTCGGCCCGGGGCTCAAGGTCGGCATCGCCTGGCGCTCGGTGGGCGCGAACATGCCGTTCAGCCGGTCCAAGTCGAGCAGCCTCGCCTGCTGGCAGGCGGTGCTGCGGACCGCGGGCGCGGTGTTCGTCAATCTCCAGCATGGCGACTGCGCGCGCGAGCTTGCCCAGGCCCGCGACCGCTTTGGGGTGCAGATTCACGACGACCCGAGTGTCGACCAGCGCGCCGACCTCGACGCCTTCGCCGCGCAGGTGGCGGCACTCGACCTGGTGGTGACGACCTCCAACACCACCGCCCACATGGCCGGTGCGCTGGGCCAGGAGGTGTGGGTGGTGCTGCCCCATGTCGCCGACTGGCGCTGGCAGCACCGGCGCAGCGACAGCCTGTGGTACCCGCGCGCATCGTTGATCCGCCAGCCCCAGCCCGGCGACTGGGCCGGCGCGCTGGCGGAGGTCGCCCGCCGCCTCGGGGCGCGCGCCGGCGGCGCGTCGTGACCGCGCCGGCGGCCGCGGCGGCGGTCAGCGACGGCTACCGGCGGGCGCTTCATGCCCATCGCGCCGGGCGGCTCCAGGACGCCGCCGGGCTCTACGCCGAATGCCTGAGCGCGGCCCCCGAGCGCGCCGATATCGCCCATCTTCTGGGGCTCAGCCTGCTCGGGCTCGGCGACTTCGCCGGCGGCGTCGCCGCGCTGCAGCTGTCGCTCAGCCTCGATCCGGAGGCCGCGGCGGTCGAGCACGACCTCGCCAATGCGCTGGTCTCGCTCGGCCATGCCGAGGCTGCGCTCGACCATTTCGACCGCGCGCTGGCGCTCGATCCCGGCTTGGTCGATGCCCAGGTCAACCGCGCCACGGCGCTCGCCAAGCTCGGCCGGCACGGCGAGGCCGCGCCGGCGCTCGAAGCCGCGCTCGTGCTGGCGCCGCGACATGCCGAGGCGCTCTACCGGCTCGGCCGGGTACGCGCGGCGGCGCGCGAGCGGGCGGGCGCGATCGCCGCCTATCAGGCGTGCCTGGCGGTCGCCCCCGACCACGCCGAGGCGCGCTATCACCTCGGCGACATGCAGCTCGCGGCGGGCGACTTCGCCGCCGGCTGGGCCAATTACGAGGCCCGCTTCCACCGCCCCGGCAACGCCGTGCCGATGCGCCCGTTCGCCGCGCCGCGCTGGGACGGCCAGCCGCTTGCCGGGCGGTGCCTGCTGGTCTGGGGCGAGCAGGGGGTGGGCGAGGAAATCCTGTTCGCCTCCCGGTTCGCCGACCTCGCCGGCCTCGGCGGGCGCATCGTCGTCGAATGCGACCCGCGCCTGGTGCCGCTGTTCGAGCGCTCGTTTCCGGGCGTCGAGGCGGTCGGGCGGCGGACGCCGCCGGACCCGCGCATCGCGGCGCTGGCGCCCGATATCCAGACCCCGAGCGGCAGCCTCGGCCGCTGGCTGTGCGCCGAGCGCGCCGCGTTCCGCCCGCGCCCCTATCTGGTCGCCGACGCGGACCGCATAGCGGCCGCCCGCGCGCGCCATGAGGCGCTCGGCCCGGGGCTCAAGGTCGGCATCGCCTGGCGCAGCGTCGGCCCCAACGCCCGCTACGGCCGCGCCAAGTCGACGGCGCTCGCCGACTGGGCGCCGCTGCTGGCGACGCCGGGCGCGCGGTTCGAGAGCCTGCAATACGGCGATTGCGCGCGCGAGATCGCGGACCTGGGCGCGACCTGCGGGGCCACGGTCCACCGTGACCCGGCGGTCGATCAGGCGGCGAGCCTCGACGACTTCGCCGCCCAGGTGGCGGCGCTCGACCTGGTCGTCACCACCTCCAACACCACCGCCCACATGGCGGGCGCGCTCGGCGTCGAGACCTGGGTGCTGCTGCCGCCGGCGGTCGACTGGCGCTGGCAAGGGGCGGGCGAGGGGAGCCTGTGGTATCCGCGCGCGCGCCTGTTCCGGCGCGCGCCGTCCGAGGACTGGTCGGCGCCGATCGACGCGGCGGTGCGGCTGCTGGCGGCGCGCACCAATGGCTGACGCGCGGCTCGCCGGGGCGCTCGACCATCACCGCCAGGGCCGGCTCGACGACGCCGCGGTGCTGTACGATCGCCTGATTGCCGAGAATCCGGCCAACGCCGATGCCTGGCATCTGCGCGGGGTGGTGGCGCTGCAACAGGGCGATGCCCGGCGCGCGCTGGTGCTGATCGGCCAGGCGCTGGCGGCGCGCGAGGACGTCGCCGACTTCCACAGCAACATCGGCGAGGCCTGGCGCGCGCTCGGCGATCTCGACCGCGCGCTCGGCCACTACCGGCGGGCGCTGGCGCTCGATGCCGGCCATCTGGATGCGCACAACAATGCCGGCGTGGCGCTGAAGGCGAAGGGCGCGCTGGAGGCGGCGGAGGCGCATTTCCGGCGCGTGCTGGCGGCCGAGCCCGACCACAGCCGCGCGCTCAACAACCTCGGTGCCCTCCTGCGCGCGCGCGGGCTGCCCGCCGAGGCCGAGCAGTGCCTGCGCCGGGCGGTGGCGGTGGCGCCGTCCTACGCCGATGCGCACACCAATCTCGGCAACGCGCTGTGGGCGCTCGGCCGCGAGGACGAGGCGCTCGGCCATTACCGGCGCGCGATCGCGCTCGACCCCGGAAGCGCGGGCGCGCTGATCAACCTCGGCACCGCGCTCGAGCAGCAGGGCGACCTCGAGTCGTCGTCCGCCTGTTACCGCCGCGCGCTGGCGGCGAGCCCGGACAACGCCGACGCCCACTTCAACCTGGCCAACAACCTTGCCGCAGAGGGCCTGGGCGAGGACGCGCGCGCCGCCTACCTGCGGGCGATCGCCGCCGATGCCGGCCATGTCGGGGCGCAGGTAAACCTCGCCCGGCTCGATCTCCTGGACGGCCGCTTCGCCGCCGGCTTCGACCGCTGGGAGTGGCGCTGGCGCGAGCCCGACTGCTGGCGGCGCATCCTCGATTCGCCGGTCTGGGACGGCGCGCCGCTCGCCGGGCGCACGCTCGCGGTGTGGGGCGAGCAGGGGGTCGGCGACGAGATCATGCTGGGATCGGTGCTGCCCGATGCGATCGCCGCCGCCGGCCATGTGGTGGTCGAGTGCGACCCGAGGCTGGTGCCGCTGTTCGCGCGCGCCTGTCCCGCGGCCGAGTTCGTCGCCCGCGACTCGCCCCCGGCGCCGCGGCTCGCCGCCGCCGACATCGACCTCCAATGCGCGCTCGGCAGCCTGTGCCGGTGGCTCAGGCGCAGGCCCGAGGACTTCGCCGCGCCCAAGCCCACCCTGATCGCCGATCCGGCCAAGGTCGAAGCGGCGCGGGCCCGCAGCGGCGCGCCCGGCCCGGGCCTCAAGGTCGGCATCGCCTGGCGCAGCGTCCCCCGCGGGGCTGAGGCCAAGACCCGGCGCTTCAGCCGCGCGAAGTCGATCCCGCTCGACGACTGGGCGCCGATCCTGACCACCCCGGGTGTGCGGTTCGTCGACCTCCAGTACGGCGACACCGCGGACGAGCTGCGGCGGATCGAGGACCGATTGGGGGTGCGCATCCACCACGATGAGGCCGTCGACCAGATGGCGAGCCTCGAGGACTTCGCGGCCCAGATCGCGGCCCTCGACATGGTGGTGGCGGCGTCGAACACCACCGTTCACCTGGCCGGCGCGCTCGGCCTGAGGGTGTGGACCATGGTGCCGTTCGTGCCCGACTGGCGCTGGCAGCGCGGGCGCGAGGATACGCTCTGGTATCCGCACATGCGCCTGTTCCGCCAGCCGGCGCCAGGCGCATGGGCGCCGGTGATCGCGCGCGTGGCCGAGGAGCTCGGCCGGCTCGCCGAGGGCGCGGCCTGAGCCGGCTCAGGCCGGCGCCGGCGCGGGCACGGTGCGCGGCGCGGGCGCGGCCAGCGATCGGCGGTGCGACCTCTCCTCGTCGAGCCAGAGCTCGGCATAGGTCACGTCCTGCCAGTTCTCGAACCACGGCCCGCCGCGGGTGAAGTGGACCACCTTGGGGGTTCCCGAGTCGGGCCGCGGGCTCCAGCCCTCGAGCCAGTTCCAGGTCTCGGGCAGCGCGCCGATGACGGCGTCGTCGAGCCACCGGAAGCGGTGCAGATACTGGCCGCTCTCGCGGCTGACCACGTCCGCCGTGAGCTTCGCGTTGGCCCGGTGGCCGCAGTTGAACAGCACCAGCGACGACCAGTTCTTGCGCGGGTAGCGGGTCTGCACCGCGCCGTCCATCTTCACCATCTCGGGCGGATTATGGTCGTGGTGGACGCACATCACCGCACAGCGGTCGTCGATCAGCGCCAGCAGCTCGGCGATGTCGGCGAGCCACAGGAAGTCGCAGTCGCAGAACAGCGCCCAGCCCCGCCGCCCGGCGAGCTGCGGCACCAGGAAGCGGGTGTAGGTGAACTCGGTCGAGGCGAGCGGGTCGCGCTCGCGCCAGTACAGCCCTTGCGCGCGCAACTCCTCCTGGCGCAGCGGGATCACCTCGATCGGCACGCTCGCCCGCTTAAGCAGCGAATAGCGACAGACCTGATAGGCGATGTCCTCGCGGCTGTCCCAGCCGACGTAGACGCGGAACGGGGTGGCGGGGCTCATGATTGTCCTGTCCTGCGTGTGCGGTAGCAGTCGATATAGGGCGCGGCGCGGTCGCGAATAGCGCGCAACGCGGCCTCGGCCCCGACACGCAAGCGCCGTGCCAGGTGGCAGGCGGCGCGGGACGGCGAGTGCGGTTATACGGTGGGGAGCGCGGGCACCGGCTTGGCCGCGGCGTTGGGCATCAGGCCTTCCATGATCGTGCGGTTGACGTCGATCAGGTCGTCGACGCTCTCCGCGCCCTCGCACACCGGATCGGTGAACCTCTCGACCCAGATGCCGATCGAGATCAGCGCGCCCTTCAGCTCGCGCGGCAGCGCGTTGCGCTCGTCGGTGAGGTCGATCAGGAAGGTGTTCCAGATCTGGCGGTTGTACAGCACCGCGCGGTACAGGCTGGCGAGGTCGCCGGTCTTCTTCGCCTCGACCATCAGCCGGTTGGCGCGCGCCAGCAGGCGGTATTCGCGTTCGCGGTCGGTCTCGGTGGTGGCGATGGCGCGGGCGTAACGGTCAGCGGCCATAGGTCAGCCTCTTGTCCTCGAAGGCGATCAGCTTCCGCAATTGCCTGAGCGCCGGGAAATAGTTCCGCTTCGACACGTCCACGCCCACCGGCTCCAGGATGCCGCGCACCTCTTCCGTGGGCACTGCGGCGACGAAGTCTCGCACCAAGTGGTTTGCCTTCTCTAAATAGTCTCGCTCGTGCTCGCGGTCGAGATAGGCCATCTGCAGGCAGAAATAGATGCGCTTGGCCGGCGTGTTGGCGTTCTCCTCGGTCAGGATGTCCTTCTGGCGCAAGATGACGGCGGTATTCTCGATGCTGAAGGTGGTCTTGGCCGGACCGTTGGTCAGGACGGCGCCGTTGACGATGATCTTTTCGTTCGGTTTCAGCGTCAGCTTCAGCGCCATTCAGGTCCCCGCGCCTGAAGAATGACGGGGCCGGTGCGCGGCACCGGCCCCGCCAGGGAAGGCCGCTACTGGAACAGGCCGAGCAAGATCTGCGGCGAGGAGTTGGCGATGCTGAGCGTCTGCACCGCCAGTTGCTGCTTCACCTGCAGGGCTTGCAACCGCGCCGATTCCTTGGCCAGGTCGGCGTCGACCAGTGCCCCCAGGCCTTCGTCGAGCGCGTCGGAGATCGTGGTCAGGAAGGTGTCCTGATAGCCGAGCGCGCGATCGTCGGCGCCGAGCTGGCCGAGCGCCGTGTTGACCGTGTTGATCACCGTGTTGACCTGGGTCAGCGCGGCCGAAGCGGCGGTCACGTTGGCCAGGTTCTGGGCATTGAGCTGGCTGTAGGCCGTGCCCTCCAGGTCCTGCGAGCGAACCCGCAGGGTGCCGCCGGACACGTCCGAGATCACATTGATCGTGGTGGCACCGGACTTGAGCAGGTTCTGGCCGTTGTACTCGGCGTTCTGGATGAAGCTCAGCGCCTGCTTGACCAGCTCGGCGTAGTCGGCGTTCAGGATCGTCTGCTGCTCCGACGTATTGGCCGGGTTCATGCCCTCGACGATCTTGGCCTTGATGTCCTGAAGCAGGTTCGAGACCTGGGTCGCGCCCGACAGCGCCACCGAGGAGATGCCCTTGCCCTGGGACAGGCCCTGCTGGACCGCCGCGGTCGCCTTGATGTCGCCGCGGATGCCCTGGGCGATGGCGAAGATCGAGGCGTTGTCCTGGGCGCCAATCACCCGCAGGCCCGTCGACACGCGGTTCTGGACTCTTTCGAGCTCGGTGTTGGTGGCAACCAGGTTCCTGAGCGCGACGAGCGCTCCGACATTGGTATTAATGGAATTTTGACCAGCCATGAAAAGGCTCCTCGTTCTAAGGCTTGAAATTACATGCCTTCTGGCACGGACAACCGCCGCGAACCGGCGCCTCGTGGGGACTCGGCGTCGCCGCGACGGTCGCGGATAATAGGGTAGATCGGCGCCCCGCGATATCAAGCCCGCGGCGCGCGGCCCGCGCCCGGTCCTAGAGGAACTCGACCAGGCTCAAGAGGCGCAGCTCGCCGGTGATGCGGTACGAGGCCTCGAGCGCGACCTCGTCCTGGCTGATGCGGGTCATCACCTCGGCGATATCGGCATCGTTGATGGCGCCGGCGAACTCCCTGGTCAGGTCGACGTCCTCCTGCAGGCCGACCTCGACCTGCTCGAGCAGCTTGAGCCTGAGCCCGAGCGCGGCATCGAGCTGGTCGACCGCATCGAGCGCGGCGTTGATCACCGGGATCACCTGGGCGGGCGCGCCGGCCACCGGCGGCACCCCGGGCTGCGGCATCGCCGGCGTGCCGGCGACCGGCGGCGGGTAGACGCCGGCGGCGAAGTAGTTGAGCACCTCGAACAGCTGGGCGAAAGCGGCGGCGGGGGTGGCCGCATCGGCGCCGGCCAGCACCCCGATGTCGATCACCAGGCCGTCGTCGATGCGCGCCTGCTCGACCACCTGGTCGTTGTTGAAGGTGAAGGTGAAGGCGGACGGCGGCGCGCCGTTGGCGGTCATGGTCACCGGCGCCAGGTTGGTGCGCGAGCCGGCGAACATGTAGTTGCCGTTCTGGTCGCGCGAATTGAGGATGCTGACCAGGCGGGTGAGCTGGTTCTCGGCGTCGGCCTGAAGCTGGCGCGAGTCCTCCGCCCCCTCGGCCTCGATGAACTGGGCCTTGAGGTCCTTGGCCAGCTCGGAGATCTCGCGCACCGCCGCCTCGCGCAAGGTGAGCTTGGCCTTGGTCTGCACGTTGTTGGCCTGGTACTGCTCGGCGCGCGCGATCCGGGTCAGCGCGCCGCTCAGGCTCTGCGCCTGGCTGGCGAGATCGCGAAAGTCCGCCGCCTTGTTGCCGGAGGCGAGCTGGCGGCGCAGGTCGTAGAGCCGCGACTGAGTGGCGAGCGTCGACTGCAGGATGTACTGGTTCTGCGACAGGGTCGAGATGCGGGTCATGGGGGTTCTCGTCGCGAAGCGTCAGGTGGCGATGGCCATCAGGTCGTCGAACATCTGGCTGACCGCGGTGATCAGGCGCGCCGAGGCCGAATAGGCGTTCTGCAGCACGATCATGGTCGCGAGCTCCTCGTCGACGTTCACCCCGGCGATCGACTGGAACATGTTCGACAGGGTGTCCGACAGGAGCTTGAACTCGGCGCGCTGGCCGTCGGCGTTGCGGGCCTGGATCGCGGCGTCGCCGAGCAGCGCGCCGACATAGGCCGACAGCGTCGTAGTCCGCGCCGACAGGTTGCCCGCGCCGTTGATCGCGACCGCGGTGGTGGCGATCGCGGCCAGCGCCTGGGCGCCGCGCGCGTCGCCCGGGGTCGCTCCCGGATCGTTCAGCGCCGCGCCCTGCAGCTTGGCGATCGCCAGCCGGTCGTTGTCGGCGAGGATCGCCGGGTTGACCGCGATATTGCTCGCGATGCGCTGCACCTTGTCGGCGCCGAGGCCGAGCAGCGAGGCAAGGCCGATGCCGGTGCCGCCGCGGTCGGAGGTCGCCGGCGGCCCGGAATCGCTCGCCAGCACCGTATAGCCCGCGGCCTCGGTCATCACCAGGCGGCCGTTGGCGTCGAGCGCGAAGCTCGCGTAAGGCGTGCCGCCGACGGTCAAGGCGGTATCAAGCTGGGTGACCAGGCCCGCGAAGGTGCCGGCCACGGGCGTGACCGTGACCGTGGTCACGGTCTCGCCGTTGGCGTCGAGGACGGTGAAGCGGGTGTCGCCGGTGAACAGGTGCGTGTCGGCGGCGGCGAAGCCGTGCTCGAACATGCGCGGCGTGGTCGTGACCAAGAGGTCGTTGAGGGCGAAGAAATGAGAGAAGCCGCGCCCGCCGCGATCGCTGGGGACGGTCGCGTCCTGGGCGGTGCCGACGCCGTTGGTGGCGGTGGCCGCGGCGAGCGACATGACGCCGCCCGAGAGCGACAAGGTCGCCGCGCCGTTGAGGCCGTTGGCGCCGTTGACCGCGTCGAGCACGTTTTGGATGGTGGTGAGCGGCACCACCACCGGCGCGCCGCTGAAGTCCTGCTCGACCGTGCCGGCGTCGAAGTCGACCGTGACCGAGGCGACGACGCCCCAGCCGCCGGCGCCGGGCACGGTCGGGTCCATCACCGAGAACGTCACCCGGCCGGTGAAGTTGTGCGCATCGGCCGCGACCAGGCCGGTATTGCGCGACCCGGTCAGCGCCGCCGGCGGCGGAAAGGCGACATTGTCGTTGTGGACCCGGTTGACCTCGTCGGCCAGGCGCGCGGCGAACTCGCCGAGCTCGCTCGCGGCGTCGGCAAGCGCGCCGTCGCGGACGTCCAGGAGCCCGCGCAGCCGGCCGCTGAGGATGTCCTGGCCGAGCGGCGTGCCGGTGCCGGCGAGCTGGCTCGCGCGGCGCACCGTGATGGTGTCGAACACGGTCTCCGGCTGGGCGATGTTGGCCGGGCTGTAGTCGAGCACCCGCGCCTCCTGGTCCAGCAGCACCATTCCTCGCCCGGCCATGACCACCAGGGCGCCGTCGCCTTGCACGTAGCTGGTGACGCTCAGGCGCTGGGCGATCACCGCCAGCTGGGCGTCGCGCTGGTCGAGCAGGTCCTGCGGCTGGCGCCCGGCGGCGACCTCGCGCACGATCTTCTCGTTGAGCACCTCGATGCGCGCCAGCGCCAGGTTGACGTCGGCGATGTCGTCGACGATCTGATGCTCGGCGTCGGTGCGCAAGGCCTGGATCTGGTCGAAGGTCCGCCGGATCTCGCGCCCCAGGATGTCGAGCGCGAACACCACCTCGCTGCGCGCGGTTGGGTTGTCGTTGAGGGTGCCGGCGGTCTCGAAGGCGGCGAACACCTGGTCGAGCCGGCTCGACAGGGTGGTTTCTGAGTCGGGGTCGCCGAAGAACGCCTGCAGGCGGTCGAGGAACGGCGTCTGGGCGTCGTAGCGGCCGAAGTCGGACGTGCTGGCGCGCACGTCGCGGAGCAGGAACTCGTCGATGGTGCGCTTGATCTCGGCGATCTGGACGCCGGTGACCGCACCGTCGGTGACCTGCGCCTCCTGGACCGCCAGCTTGCGCCGGTAGTCGGGGTTGTTGGCGTTGGCGACGTTCTGCGCTACCAGCGCGAGCGAGGCCTGGCTGACGTTGAGCCCGCTGAGCGCTGCGTTGAGGGCGCCGGTGAGCGACATCTGACGGGGTCTCCTCGAGGCTGTCGGGGGTTGATCCTGCAAATGCCGGGCCACGCCGGCGGGGCCGGGCAAGGAGCGGGCAAAGTCTCGGAATGCCGCGCTTTTCCGGGGCGCCGCGGCGACCGGCCCTAGACCCGCCGGCGTCGCCCGCGCGGCAGTTCTTGCCACTGCCGTCCGGGCCGGGCCGGGCGGCTTGACTTGGCCGGATGCGAGCTATCTTCACTGGGTGTTCCCGGAACCGGGAACCCCCCGCTGGCTTGTTTCGAAACCGAAGGTTTTCGGGCCATGATGAAGGCTGTCGGGGCGGGGACAGGCATTGTGTCGTTGGTGCAGCCCGGCAAGGCGACCGGGCCGCCGGCGTCTGCGCGCGATCCGGTCGCGGTCGCGGGTGGGCCACGCACGCCCACCGCCGCGCGTGCCGGCGAGCCGCAGCCGAGCGTGACCACCGCGGTGGCGCGCGATTTCTCCGAGCATCTGCTCGAGGCCTCGCGGCCGCTTGCCCACACCCGGCTGTCGATCCTGTACGACAAGGACGCCGAGCTGTTCATCACCCGCCAGGTCGAAAAGGGCTCGGGCGAGGTGGTGCACCAGTTCCCTTACGAGGAGCAGGTGGCGCGCATCCGCTACTTCCTCGACCAGATGCGCGAGGACCGCGAGGCGCGCCTGGACGAGGTCGCCTGAGCGCGGCGCCGGCGCGCCCGCCTGCCGTTAGACCTTCCGGTTCAACGCGATCGGCACCATTTCGGTGCGCCCCGGCCGGCCCCCGGCGCGCCAGGCGCCCGAGCGCGAGTAGCCGCGCGCGGGCCGCGCGGTCGCCGCGACCGCCTCGCTGATCGACCTGATCAGCCGCTCATGCGCCGTCTTCGCGGCGCCGAGGGCGTGCGCGTTGGTCTCGAGCGAGGCCATGAACTCGCGCGCGCGCGTCCGCAGCCTGGCGCTGAGCCGCACCTCGATGCCGCGCCCGGCGCGATGGTGCGGCGCAAGCCCGCCCAGCGCACGGCCATAGGTCGCGGCGAGCTGCCCCTTCCGTTCGGTGAGCCCCTCGAGCCGGCGATAGTCGCGCGCGCGCACCGCCGCGGTCTCCTCGCCGAGCACGGAAGAGAGCTGGGCGAGCACGTCGATCAGGGTCTCGATACGCGCGTCGGCGTGGGGCTCTGCGGTCATTCTTGCGTCTCCTGCACTGCGAGCAACTGGCGGACCACCGCGTCGGCGATGCCGATGCCGCCTTGCGCGGAAATGGTCCGGCCGTACTCCTGGAGCAGCAGCGAGCGGAACACCCGCTCGCCATGGCCGCCGCCGAACGGCCCGTCGGTCTCGATGCCCTCGAACATGGTCTCGAGCATCTGGCCGAGGAACACTGACTCGAACTCCCGGGCGACCTTGCGCAGCTGGTCCGGGGCGGCCTTGGGGTCGATCCGGGGCAGCAGCGCCGGCGGCCGGGGGGTATCGAGAGCGGTGCCTGCGATCGTGTCGATCATCGCCTTACATCAGCTCCAGGTCCGCCTGCAGCGCGCCGGCGGCCTTGATCGCCTGCAGGATCGAGATGATGTCGCGCGGGCCGACGCCGAGCGCGTTCAGGCCGTCGACCAGCTCCTGCAAGCTGACTCCTTCGGGCAGCACGGCGAGCTTGTTGTCCTCGCCTTCCTCGATCTCGATCTCGGTGCGCTCGACCACCACCGTCGAGGTGCTGTCGGGGGCGAACGCGCCCGGCTGCGACACCTGCGGGGTCTCGGTGATGCGGATGGTCAGGTTGCCCTGGGCGATGGCGACGGTCGAGATGCGCACGTTCTCGCCCATCACGATGGTGCCCGAGACCTCGTCGACCACCACCCGCGCCACCTGGTCGGGCTCGATGCGCAGCTGCTCGATGTCGGTCATCAGCTCGACCATCCGGTGGCGGTAGCTCTCGGGCACCGACACCATCACCGTGCCGGGGTCGAGCGCGCGCGCGTGCGCCCGGCCGAGCTTGGCGTTGATCGCGATCGCGATGCGCCCGGCGGTGGTCAGGTCGGGGTTGCGCAGCGCCACCGTGACCCGGTCGAGGTCGGCCAGCTCGAAGCCGACCTCGCGCTCGACGATGGCGCCGTTGGAGATCCGCCCCGAGGTCGGCACGCCCTGGGTGACGCTGGTGCCGGCGGCGCCCTGGGCGGCGAAGCCGGAGACCGAGACCTGGCCCTGGGCGACCGCGTAGACCTCGCCATCGGCGCCGAGCAGCGGGGTGACCATCAAGGTGCCGCCCTTGAGGTTCTCGGCGTCGCCCAGCGAGTTGACGGTGACGTCGATGCGCGTGCCCTGGCGGGCGAACGGCGGCAGGGTGGCGGTGACCATGACCGCGGCGACGTTGTCGGTCTTGACGTTGCCGCCGCGGGTGTTGACCCCCAGCCGCTCGAGCATCGCCTCGAGGCTTTGGCGGGTGAACGGCGAGTTGTTGAGCGTGTCGCCGGTGCCGTCCAGGCCGACCACCAGGCCGTAGCCGACCAGCATGTTGTCGCGGATGCCCTCGAAGTCGCTCACGTCCTTGATGCGCACGCTCGCTGCCGCGGCCGCGCCGATGCCGGCCGCGACCACGGCGAGGGCGCCGATCAGCGCCGCGCCGGCAAGGCGCGGGCGCAAGCGGCACGGGCGGCGGTGTGTCCGGTCGTCGTCCATCGCTGGGCTCGTCCAATGTCCTGGTCCGCCCATGCCAGGACCGTGCCAACCGCGGAACCGGCACCGGCAGCCGCCGCCGGCGCCGGCACGAGGCGCGGCGCGGGCAAAAACTGCCGCCCGCCGCGGCCCGCGCGCGATTAAACGCTTGTTAACAACGCCGTGCCAGGGTCGGCGCGCAAACACGGGCCGAGGGCAATGAAGATCGTCACCGAGCGCATCGGCGCGCCCGCCGCGCCCAAGCGTCCGGCCCGCGCCGGCCGGGCCGGCGACGGCGCGGCGTTCGCGACCATGGTCGAGACGCCGTCGAGCGAGGACGCCCAGGGCCCGGCCGCGGTCCACCCCGGCACGCCCGCCGACGCCCTGCTCATGGCCCAGCAGCTGCCCGAGGGCGAGCTTGGCCGGCGGCGCAACCTGCAGCGCGGACGCACCATCCTCGCCCAGCTCGAGTCCCTGCGGCTCGCCCTGATCGCGGGCGCGATACCGCGTGCGCAGCTGCGCCAATTGCTCGCAATGGTTGAATTAGAGCGTGTCCCGGCGGCCGATCCGCGCCTCGCCGCGGTGCTCGACGAGATCGAGTTGCGGGCCCGCGTCGAGCTCGCCAAATACGGCCAGTTCGACTGACATCGTCGCCGTTTGCGAATTCCCTGGAGGCGCTTCTGGCCGGTTGCAGGGCCAAGGGCGGATTCATATACTCCGCCGCCAAAAAAAATCGGGCCGCGCCAAGCCCGTGATAACGAGGAGCTTCATGGCAGCGCAGGGAAAGGCCAAGCGGACAGGCAGGAGCAAAACCACAAGCCGCGCGCGGGACAAGGTCAAGACCCTGGCGCATGGCGGGGCCAAGGTCAAAGGCGGCGGACGGGTCAAGGCGGCGGTGCCGACCAAGGCCAAGACCGCGGTGCGGCGCAGCGCCAAGCACGCAACGCCGGCCAAGACCGCCCGCCGGGTAGCCGCCAAGATCGCCGGCCGGGTAGCCGCCAAGACCAAGGCGCGCGCGCCGGCCAAGTCGAGGGCCAAGGCCCCGGCCAAGGCGGCGGCCAAGTCGGCGCCCAAGTCGGCGCCCAAGGCGGCGGCCAGACAGGCCGGCCGGTCGGGCAACGGCGCCGGCCGCCGGCGCAAGCGGGGAACCAGCATTCCCGCCGGCTACCGCCCGAGCGACCAAGAGGAGTTCATGGGCGCGCGTCAGCGCGAGTACTTCCGCCGCAAGCTGGTCACTTGGCGCGACGAGATTCGTGCCGAGTCGCGCGAGACCATCGAGCACCTGCGCGAGCAGAACAGCCAGGAGCCGGACTTCGCCGACCGGGCGACGATCGAGACCGAGCGGCTGATCGAGCTCAGGACCCGCGACCGCGAGCGCAAGCTCCTGTCCAAGATCGACGCCGCGCTGTTGCGGATCGAGGAGGGCAGCTACGGGTTTTGCCTGGAGACCGGCGATCCGATCAGCCTCAAGCGGCTCGAGGCGCGCCCGATCGCGACCCTCAGCATCGACGCCCAGGAGCGCCACGAGCGCCTGGAGAAGACCTACCGCGACGATTGAGCCGGCGCCGCTGCGGGTGGGTCAGAACGGGTTGATGACGTCGAGCACCTGGCTGCCGTAGCGCGGCTGCTGGACGTCGTGCAGCTGGCCGCGGCCGCCGTAGGAGATGCGCGCGTCGGCGATTTTCTCGTAGCTGATGGTGTTGCTGGCCGAGATGTCCTCGGGGCGCACGATGCCGCGCAGGTTGAGCGCGCGCAGGTCGTAGTTGACCAGCACCTCCTGGTGGCCCTCGATCACCATGTTGCCGTTGGGCAGGATCTGGGTGACGATCGCGGCGAGCTTGAGGTCGATCTGCTCGCCGCGCTTGATCTCGCCGCTGCCCTTGTTGCTCAGGTCGGTGTCGATGCTGAGCAGGTTGGTCGGGTCGACCGCTTCGGGCAGCACCTGGGCGAAGCTCGCCTCGTAACCGAACAGGCTGCTCACCTTCGAGCTCTCGAGGTTGTCGCGCGAGCGCGTGGTCTCGTTGGAGATGGTGGCGCCGTCGTCGATCGCGATCTCGATGGTCAGGATGTCGCCGACCTGGGCGGCGCGCTGGTCCTTGAAGAACGCGCGTGCGCCGGTCCGCCACAGCGAGTTCGCCTGGTGGCTGGCGATCTCGGGCGCCGGCATCGGCATGGTCACCGGCGCGTAGTCCGGCTTCTGGATCGGGTTGATGATCGGGTCGAAGTCGGGCGCGCGCCCGACCTGGCCGAGGCGCTCGGCCGCCGAGCAGGCGCCGAGCAGCAGCGCGGCCGAGACCGCGAGCAAGGGCCGAAGGCGAGGGGCGGGGCGGCGGATCATGATCGCATGTCCCTGGCTCGCGGCGGGCGAGTCAACCCTCGTGCGCAACCACGCGCAGGCCGGGCGAGGTGACCGAGACCCGGTTCGGTCCGGTGACGATGGCTTCCACCACCAGCTTGCTGTGCGCGTTGCGGACCCGGATCACGTCGCCGAGCGCGCCTGATTCCTGCGCCCGCCCGGTCGCCACCAGCTTCATCCGCTCGGTGACCAGGCTCATGGTGACCAGCGCGCCCTTGTCGACGATGATCGGCGCGCCGAGATCGTCGGCGCGCAGCGGCCGGCCGGGGGTGACGGTGCGCACCGGCGACAGCCCGACCAGCTGGTCGGCGCGGTCGAGCGCGTTGTCCGGCACGCGGTCGGCGCGGAAGGTCTTCCAGCTGATGTCGCCGGCCGCGATCACGTCGTCGCGGCGCAGGCGGGCGTTGAGCACCGGCAATTCGACCATCGGCCAGGCGCGCCCGCTGAGCGCATGGCGGCGCGCCGGGCCGGCGTCGTCGTCGACCACCAGCGTCGCCTGGAAGCGGCCGGTCTCGGCCTGCCAGGTCGCGTCCTCGACCGCGAGCTCGGCGATTGCGCCGCGCGCCACCGCAAGCCTGGTCGGCGCCGGCGGCAGCTCGATGCGCAGGGTGTCGCCGGCGCCGAGGGCGCGCAGCGACGCCTCGAGGGCGCGCACCACCTCGGCGCGGTCGAGCATGCGCCAGGCGCGGGTGACGACCACGTGGTCGAACGGCGCCACCGGCCGCCAGCCGAGGCCGTGATCGTTGGCGAGGTCGAACGCCTGGCGGATCGACACCAGCAGCCGCTCGCCCGGCGCCGGCGCGGCCAGCACCGGCTCGCCGGCGCCGGCGCCCGCGCCCTCGAACAGGTCGCCGAGGGTGACCACCGCGCCCTCGACCTCGACCACCGGGCGCAGCCTGGGCTCGGGCCCGGCCGCCGCCGCGGCGGTCGCGGCCAGCACCACGACGCAGGCTGCGGCGTGACGTGCCGTGCGCAGTCGGAAAGGCGTCATCGGCCGGTCTCCTCAGCCACCGTGTTCAGCGCAGCTGGCTGATGGCGGCCATCATCTCGTCCGAGGTGGTGATCACCTTCGAGTTCATCTCGTAGGCGCGTTGGGCGGTGATCAGGCTGGTGATCTCGGCGACCGCATTGACGTTTGCGCTCTCAAGGAAGCCTTGCAAAAGGGTGCCGAGGCCGCCGCTGCCGGGGATGCCGGTGACCGCGCCGCCCGACGAGGCGCTCTCCAGCATCAGGTTGTTGCCGATCGATTCGAGGCCGGCCTCGTTGGGAAAGCTCGCCAAGGTCAAGGTGCCGACATTGGACGGCGCCGACTGGCCGGCGAGCTTGATCTCGACGTCGCCGGTGGCATTGATGCTGACCTGGATCGCCTCCGGCGGAATGGTGATCGCCGGCAGCACGGTGTAGCCGTCGGCGGTGACGATCTCTCCCGACGGGCTGAGCTGGAACGAGCCGGCACGGGTATAGCCGGTCTCGCCGCTCGGCAGCTGGACCTGGAACCAGCCCTTGCCCTGGATGGCGAGGTCGAAGGTGGCGTTGGTGCCCAGGATGGTGCCCTGCTCGATGATCCGGTAGACCGAGGCGGTGCGCACGCCGAGGCCGAGCTGGATGCCCGACGGCACCACCGTGCCGGTATCCGAGGAGGTCGAGCCGACCTGGCGCACGCTCTGGTACAGCAGGTCCTGGAACTCGGGCCGCTGGCGCTTGTAGCCGGTGGTCTGCATGTTGGCGATGTTATTCGAGATCACCTCGACGTTGAGCTGCTGGGCCAGCATGCCAGTGGCGGCGATACTCAGGGATCTCATGGCGGCAATCCTCGACTTGGCTCGTCGCGCGCGTCCGGCCTAGGCCTGGATCGCGGTGTCGATCGTCTTCAGCTGCAGCTGGTGCTCGTTCTCGGCCAGCTCGGCGTTGCGCTGGTAGGCGCGCAGCACCTCGATCATCTCGGTCAGCTGGAGCACCGGGCTCACGTTCGACATCTCGAGCGCGCCCTGGACGAGGGATGCATCGCGCGGCGGCACCGGTGCCTGGGCGGTCACGTACAGGCTGTCGGGCGCGCGCTCCATGTCGAGCGGGTTGTCGAAGGCAACCATGCCGATGCGCGCCAGCGGGCCGTCGCCGCCCGAGACCGTGCCGTCGGGGCTGATGGTGATGCCGTCGACCCCGGGGGGGATCTCGATCGGGCGCTGGTCGATGTCGAGCACGGCGTAGCCGGTCGAGGTGCTGAGCTCGCCCTCGGCGTCGAGCTGCAAATGGCCGTTGCGGGTGTAGCGCACCTCGTCGCCGACCTGGACCGCGAGGAACGCATCGCCCTGGACGGCAACGTCGAGCGGCCCGCCGGTCACCTCGAGCCGGCCGGCCTGCATGTCGCGGGCGACGCCGTAGTCCTCGACATAGGCGACGTCGTTATTCTCGTCGAGGACCTCGACGAAGATCGGCTTCTCGGACTTGAACGCGCCGGTCGCGGCGTTGGCGATGTTGTGGGCGATGATGTCCATCTGGCGCTGGAGCGCGTTCTGCACCGACAGCGATACATAGGTGGTGGTGTCCATCGGCGCCGTCCGCCTCGTCTCATGCCCGCGGCGCGGGCTCACGCGCCGAGGGATGCAGGCCCCGTGCCAACCGCGGAACGCGGCGCCGCCAAGGCCCTTGGCGGGCGCGCGCGCCGGCGCGGGGCAAGCCGTGCCGGGCAGTTCTTGCCGCCGGCGACTCGGGCGCAGGCGCGCAACCGCTTGTTAACCAAGCCCGCCTAGAGTGCACGCGGAATAAGGCGGACGGCCGCGTTGCGGCCGGGCGAGGGGACGATGGCCGACAAGGACGCAGCTGCAGCCGCAGACGACGGCGCCGAGGAGGCGCCCAGGAAGCGGCGGATCGCGGGCAAGAAGATCGTGCTGTTCGGGGTGCTGCCGGCGCTGGTGCTGATCGGCGCCGGGGTCGGCCTGTTGACATCGGGCCTGTTCGGCGGCGGCGCGGACGAGGCCGGCGAGGCCATGCCCGGCGACCAGGGGATGGCCGAGGCGCGCAGTCCGGACCAGGCGGTGTTCTACGACCTGCCGCCGATGCTGGTGAACCTCAACAGCGGCGCCCGCCAGTCGAGCTTCCTCAAGATCCAGGTCAGCCTCGAGCTCGGCGGCCCGGACGCGGTGCCCGAGGTCGAGGCGATGCTGCCGCGGATCGTCGACAACTTCCAGGTCTACCTGCGCGAGCTGCGCCCCGACGAGCTCAGCGGCACCAAGGGCGTGGCGCGGCTGAAGGAGGAGCTTCTGGTGCGCGTCAACCGGGCGGTCGAGCCGGTCACGGTCTACGACATCCTGTTCAAGGAAATCCTGGTCCAAAGCTGACTTTGCGGGGCGGATCGGAGCGATGGCGGAACCGGCATCACCGGAGGAGACCGCGGCGGAAGAGACCGCCGACGGCGACGAGGCCGACGCCGGCGCCGGCGGTGCCGGCCACGCGACCCGGGTCCTCAGCCAGGAGGAGATCGACAGCCTGCTCGGCTTCGACGAGCACGGCGCGGGCGGGCAGGACGGCGCCGGCATCCACGCCGTGCTCAACTCGGCGCTGGTCTCCTACGAGCGCCTGCCCATGCTCGAGGTGGTGTTCGACCGCATGGTGCGCATGATGTCGACGTCGCTGCGCAACTTCACCTCGGACAATGTCGAGGTGTCGCTCGACCGCATCACCTCGGCGCGGTTCGGCGACTATCTCAACTCGATCCCGCTGCCCGCCATGCTGTCGGTGTTCAAGGCGCGGGAGTGGGACAACTACGGGCTGATCACGGTCGATAGCGCGCTCATCTATTCGATCGTCGACGTGCTGCTGGGCGGGCGCCGCGGCACCGCCGCGATGCGCATCGAAGGCCGCCCCTATACCACCATCGAGCGCAACCTGGTCGAGCGCATGATCTGCGTGATCCTGCAGGACATGAGCCAGTCGTTCGAGCCGCTGAGCCGGGTGACGTTCGAGTACGACCGGCTGGAGACCAACCCGCGCTTCGCCACCATCGTCCGCCCGGGCAACGCGGCGATCGTCGCCTCGCTGCGCATCGACATGGAGGACCGCGGCGGGCGCGTCGAGCTGGTGATCCCGTACGCCACGCTCGAGCCGGTGCGCGAGCTGTTGCTGCAGATGTTCATGGGCGAGAAGTTCGGCCGCGATTCGATCTGGGAAAGCCACCTCGCCACCGAGCTGTGGGTCACCGACGTCGACCTCGAGGCGGTGCTCGACGAGCAGGTCATGTCGCTCGACCAGGTCATGAAGCTGAAGGTCGGCGACACCATCATCCTCGACGCCGACCCGAGCTCGGAGATCGAGCTGCGCTGCGGCGGCATCCCGTTGATGGTCGGCACCATGGGGCGGTCGGGCAACCAGATCGCGATCCACGTCGACCGGACGCTCAAGCGGCTCGGGCGGCGGCAATGACCCTCGGGCTCACGGTCGATGCGGCGCTGGCGCTGCTGCTGGTGGTGACCATCGCCTACTGCGCCGCCGTCCACCGCCGCCTCGGCGCGATCCGGGCGGCACAAGCCGACATGCGCGCGCTCGCCGACCGGCTCGCCGCCGCCGGCGCCCAGGCCGAGGCCGGGCTCGGCCAGCTGCGCGTGGTCGCCGCCGAAGCCGCGGACGGGCTCGGGCCCAGGATCAAGACCGCGCGCCGGCTCGCCGGCGACCTCGACATGCTGTGCCACCGCGCCGACAAGCTCGCCGAGCGGCTCGACCGGACGCAGGCGCCCTCGCGCGCGCGCGCCGCCGGGCTCGCGGCCCAGCACGCGGCCCGGCGCTCGCGCTCGGAGCACGCCTTGATCGAGGCGTTGAAGGCCAAGCCGTGATCCGCGGAGACAGGCGATGCGGATAAGGCTGCTGCCGGTCACCATGTTCCTCGGCGGGCTGCTGCTGACGGTCAAGCTGGGCGCGCTGGTCAGCGGCGGCGGGCCGGTCACCGCCGGCATCCAGGTCGCCGATTCCCAGGCCCAGCAGGCCGATGCCGCGACCGCGCCGGGCGAGGGCGATGCGCCGGCCGGCGAGCCGGATTCGGAGCTGGCCGGCCTCGAGCCGCCGCCCGCGTTGCCGCCGCTCGCGCCGCCGACCGAGTTCACCCAGGCCGAGCTCGACGTGCTGCAAAACCTGCGCGAGCGCCGCGAGACGCTGGATGCGCGCGAGACCGAGCTCGACCTGCGCCAGTCCACGATCGAGGCCGCCGAGCACAACGTGGAAGGCCGCATCGAGGACTGGAAGCGGCTCAAGGCCGAGGTCGAGCAGTTGCTGACCCGCTACGAGAAGGCCCAGAACGACGAGCTCGACACCCTCGCCGCCTATTACGAGAAGATGAAGCCGAAGGACGCCGCGCGGGTGTTCGACACCCTCGACCTGCCTTACCTGATCGAGATCGTCGGGCGCATGAAGGCGGCCAAGGTGGCCGACGTCATCGGCAAGATGGACACGCTCAAGGCCAAGGAGCTGACCATCGAGCTGGCGCGCCAGGACCAGGACGCCGGCGCCGGCGCCGGCACCGCCACGCCATGATCGCCGCGGCCGCGCCGCCGCCCGCGGGCCGCCGCTGCGACGGCGCCGGGACTGGGCTATCATCACCGCTTGCGGCGCGAGCGCGGAGGCCGGGCGATGGCCGTGGACAAGGACATGTCGGTGCTGATCGTGGACGATCTCGAGTCCATGCTGAGCACCATCCGCAGCCTGCTCGCCCAGCTCGGCTTCCACAATGTCGAGCAGGCGACCGACGGGCGTGCGGCGCTTGCCAAGGCGCGCACGAAGCCGCCCGGCCTGATCATCTCGGACTGGAACATGGAGCCGATGGGCGGGCTCGAGCTGCTCAAGGAAGTGCGCGCCGACGCCTCCCTCAGGCACGTGCCGTTCATCATCGTCAGCGCCGAGGCCCGGGCCGAGGCCATCATCGCCGCCAAGCGGGCGGGCGCCGACACCTACATCCTCAAGCCGTTCGGCGCCGAAACCCTGCGCGCGAAGTTGGCCTCCGTGCTCGGCGCGTTCTGAGCCGCGCGGCGGCGTGAGCCGGACATGGACGACGACGCCGAGTCAAAAAAGGCGCCCCAAAAGGACCCGACCCTCGCCCTGTTCCTGGGCCTGTACCTGATCCTGCTCGCCTTCTTCGTGCTGCTCAACACCATGGCGACGCCCAAGGACGACCGGATCAAGGCGGTGCTCGGCAGCCTGCTCGCCACGTTCTCGACCGAGATCCTCAACCGGGTCACGCCGACCGAGTTCGCCGCCAGCATCGGCGAGGACGTGGCGCTCCAGGAGTACCACCGCGATATTCGCACCTTTTTCGAGGTCGCGGTGCCGTTGGCGCGGGTCGAGTACTACTCGGCCGGCACCGTGATGCGCGTCCGCCTGCCCGCCGACCAGCTGTTCGAGCCCGAGAGCATCCGCGTCCGCGGCGATCGCGAGGAGCTGTGGTCGCGCATCCAGCGGGCGATGCAGCGCGACGTCAGGGACAAGCGCTACGAGCTGGAGTTCATCGTCTTCACCGGCCCGTTCCTCGCCGGCGAGGCGCCGTCGGGGCGGCTGTTGGAGGTGGCGCGGGCGGGCGCGTTCGCGCGCCTGCTCGAGGCGCGCGCCGTGCGCCGCGACCTGATCGTGATCGGCGCCCGGCCCGGCAACCCGGACGAGATCGAGATGACCTTCCAGGTGCGCGTCCTCGAGCCGGTCAAGGCCGACCTGCCCGGGTAGTCCGGTGGCGGACAAGGCGATCATCGACGAGGCCCCGCCGCCGCCCGAGCCGGACGACGACGAGCCGTCGGGGATCACCATCGACTCCGAAGCCTGGATGCTGTCGTTCGGCGACCTGGTGTCGCTGATGCTGGTGTTCTTCGTCATGCTGTTCGCGATGTCGACCCTCGAGGACGAGAAATACGAGGCGATCGTCAGCGCGCTGGCCCAGAGCTTCAACCCGACCGCGGTGGTCGACATGCCGGTGCCGTCGCAGGACCAGGACATCCCCAAGACAGACGTCAAAGAGCTCTACAGCCTCGACTACCTGCGCGCGCTGCTGGAGGAGAAGCTCGCCGGCGATGCCATGCTCGCCGACATCGGCCTGCACCAGCTCAACGACCGGCTGGTGATCTCGCTGCCCGCGGACCAGCTATTCACCGCCACCGGCGCGCGCCTCGCCGACGGCGCCCGCGAGACGGTGGCGCGCATGGGCACCGTCATCCGCTTCGTCGGCAACCGGGTCGACGTCGACGGCCACACCGACCCCTCGCCGGTGGCCGACGCCTCGTTCCCGTCCAACTGGGAGCTGTCGCTCGCGCGCGCGATGGCGGTCGCGGACGAGCTGCGCGCCGGCGGCTATGTCGATACCATCAACGCCTTCGGCCTCGCCGACACCCATTTCGCCGAGATCTCGCTCGACCTGCGGGTCGACGAGCGCTATCGACGGGCGCGCAGGGTCGATATCGTGGTGCGCAAGGACCGGGCCGAGGAGGGCACGCCGTGACCGCACGGGCCGCGCGATGGCTGGCCGCGCTTGCCGCGCTCCTGTGCGCGGCCGGGCCCGCGCACGCGCAGGACACGAGCCCCACCGAGGTGCCGGTGCAGGCGGTCGCCGAGGGCGACAGCGCGATGATCGTGTTCTTGTGGCCGAGCCCGGTCGCGTTCGATGCGCGCGTGGCGGGGCGGTCGCTGCAGGTCCGGTTCGACCGGCCGATCGTGCCGCGCCTGTCGGAGGTGCGGACCAAGCTCGGCGCGTTCGTCGAGAGCGTCGGCGTCGAGGATGACGGCCGCATGCTGATCATGACCTTGACCGGCGCGTTCAGCCTGTCGAGCGCGCGCCAGGACAACGCCGTGGTGCTGACCCTGACCAGGGCCGAAGGCGGCCGCCAAGCGGGCGAGGAGCTGCCGGTGGTGGGCGTGCGGGTCGGCGAGCACGAGGCGTTCGGCCGGGTGGTGTTCGACTGGTCGCGCGAGGTCGGTTATCGGGTCGAGCGCGACGGCGACACCGCGGTGCTGCG
>DASWHU010000322.1:0-24183 GCA_036398035.1 Alphaproteobacteria bacterium
CGTCGAGCCCGGCCTCGGTCTCGCCGCGCAGCTCGCGGATCAGCGCCCGCCGCCGCGCCGACGACACCAGCACCTCGGTCGCGCCGGCGACGCGGTGCTGGTAGGAGTCCTTGCCCGGATGGTCGATGTCGAACTCGTGATGGGCGTGCTTGACCGTGGACACGCTGAGCCCGCGCCCGACCAGCTCGGGCAAGAGGCGGGTGACCAGCGTGGTCTTGCCGCTGCCGCTCCAGCCGGCGATGCCGATCACCTTCACGGCCGGCCCGCGGGCGTCACCGCCGACGGCCCGCCGCCCGAAGGCTTTGGGCCGCAGGGCGGTCGCGCGCGGCCATGTGCCTGAGGCCGACGCGCAGGTAGTCGAGGCCGGTGACCGCAGTCAGCAGGGCGGCGAGCCACAGCAGCCCGCCGCCGAGCGCGAGCGCCTGATCGGTGCCGAGGCCGAGCGCCGGCGCCGCGCCGGCGGCCAGCAGCACGCACAGGCTGAGCATCTGGATCGCGGTCTTCCACTTCGCCAGCCGGCTGACCGGCAGCGTCACCTCGCGCCCGGCCAGGAACTCGCGCAGGCCCGAAACCATGATCTCGCGGCACAGGATGACCAGCGCCGCCAGCGCCGGCGCGCGCGCGAGCCACAGCAGCATGACCAGCGCCGCCGCGACCAAGAGCTTGTCGGCGATCGGGTCGAGGAACCGGCCGAGCGCGGTTTCCTGCTCGCGCCGGCGCGCCAGCCAGCCGTCCGCATAGTCGGTGGCGCTGGCCGCGACGAACAGCACGAAGGTCGCCCAGTCGGCCGCCTGCGCGGGCAGGAAGAACGCGGCGACGAATACCGGAATCACGGCCACGCGCGACAAGGTCAGGAGGTTCGGCACGCCGAGCCACATGGCGGGGGCCTGGTTAGCCGGCGCCGTGGAAATGGTCGTAGATCGCGCGCGCCATCTGCTTGCTCACCCCCTCGACCTTGTCGAGATCGGCGAGCCCGGCCTCGCCGACCGCGCGCGCCGAGCCGAAGCGGTTGAGCAGCGCGCGCTTGCGCTTGGGCCCGACGCCGGCGATCTGGTCGAGCTCGGACAGGCCGAGCGCGCGCGACCGGCGCGCGCGATGGCCGCCGATCGCGAACCTGTGCGCCTCGTCGCGCAGGCGTTGCAGGAAGTAGCTCGCCGGGGTGTTGGGCGGCAGCATGAACGGCGCCCGTCCCGGCAGGTGGATGCGCTCGCGCCCGGCGTCACGGTCCGGCCCCTTGGCGATCGCGGCCACCGTCAGGTTGCCGGGGCCGACCTCGATGCCGAGGTCGGCGAACACCTCGAGCGCGCTCGACAGCTGGCCGGCGCCGCCGTCGAGCAGCACCAGGTCGGGCCACTGGCCCTGGGCGCGCTCCGGGTCCTCCTTCTGCAGGCGGGTGAAGCGGCGGCGCAGCACCTCGCGCATCATCGCGTAGTCGTCGCCGGGGGCGAAGCCGGCGCCGTCGCCGTCGCGCGCGCCGCGGATGTTGAACTTGCGATAGCCGCCCTTGACCAAGCCCTGCGGGCCGGCCGCGATCATTGCGCCGACCGCGCGCGTGCCCGAGATGTGGCTGTTGTCATAGACCTCGATCCGCTCGGGCGCGGTCTCCATCGCCAGGAGCTGGGCGATGCCGTCGAGCTGGCGGCGCTGCGAGGCGCTTTCGGCCAGCCGCCGGGCCAGCGCCTCGCGCGCATTGGCGACCGCGTTGTCGACCAGCTGGCGCTTGTCGCCGCGCTGCGGGCACAGGATGCGCACCCGCCGCTCGGCGCGCAGCCCGAGCGCCTCCTCGATCAGCGCCTGGCCGTCGAGCGCGTCGCTGGCCAGGATCAGCGGCGGCGGCGTGCGCGAGTCGTAGAACTGGGCGACGAAGGCGGCGAGCACTCCCGCCACCGGCTCGTCGCGCGCGTGGCTCGGGAAATGGGCCCGGTTGCCGTAGTTGCGGCCGCTGCGGAAGAAGAACACCTGGACGCAGGTCTGCCCGGCCTGCTGGTCGGCGGCGATCACGTCGGCGTCGCCGATCGCCTCGACGTTGATCCCTTGGTGCGCCTGGATATGGGCGAGCGCGCGGATGCGGTCGCGCAGCACCGCCGCGCCCTCGAACTCGAGCGCGTCGCTCGCCTTTTGCATGCTCTCGGCGAGACGGTCCTGGACCGCCTGGCTGCGCCCGGACAGGAAGTCGCGCGTCTGGTCGACGATCTCGGCGTAGTCCTCGGCCGCGATCAGGCCGACGCACGGCGCGGTGCAGCGCTTGATCTGATATTGCAGGCAGGGGCGGGTGCGGCCCGCGAACACGTTGTCCGAGCAGGTGCGCAGCGGGAACGCGCGTTGCAGCGCATTGAGCGTGCGGTTGACCGCGCCGGCCGAGGCAAAGGGGCCGAAGTAGCGCCCGGGGCGGCTGCGCGCGCCGCGGTGCTTGAGCAGCTGCGGCCAGTCGCTGTCGCCGGTCAGCAGGATGTAGGGGTGCGACTTGTCGTCGCGCAGCACGATGTTGTAGTGCGGCTTGAGGCGCTTGATCATGTTCGCCTCGAGCAGCAGCGCCTCGGCCTCGGTGTGGGTGGTCACCACCTCGACCGCGGCGGTCTCGCCGATCATGCGCGCGATGCGGGTCGACTGGCGGATCGGGTTGGCGTAGGCGGCGACGCGCTTGCGCAGGCTGCGCGCCTTGCCGATATAGAGCGCCTTGCCGTGGGCATTGAGCATGCGATAGACGCCGGGCCCCGGCGGCAGCGCCGCAAGGGCGTCGCGAATCACCGCCGCGCCGCGGCGGCGCGAGGCCTCCGGCCGCGGTCGCTCGGCTGCGGCGCCGGCTTTGTCCGAGACGGCCATGGCCGCAATATCGCCACGCCGCGGGCCGCGGTCAACGCGCCCCATGACGGCGCCGGGCGCGGGGACGCCGGCCTTTCCGGGGATCACTCCCGCTATCCACGGAACCTGTGGAAAACCCGGTGAAAAACCTGCGCGATGAGCCGCCGGCACGCCCGCCCGCGGGCCCGCGCGGCTCTCGACGCGCGAACCCGGAAATCTATTAAGAGATTATCATCAAAGGATATTTTGTTGCCGGGGCACGATCACCGGTGAGTCTCGAAAGGAATACCGCAACCACGGCGCGCAAGACCTGCCGCCGGGGAGCGCTGTGAACAAAATCATGTGACCGGATTGTGACGAAGGCTCTGAAAACGCTTCGTTATTCGGCCAGGCGACGCTCGATCTCGACACCCGCCCCGGCGGCGTCGGGGAGCACATCGAGCTTCTCGATGCGTACCCGCACCACCTGCACGCGCCGGTCGGCGAGGCACAGGTCGGCGATCCGCTCGGCCAGCGTCTCGACCAGGTTGATGTGGCCCTCGTCGACCACGCGGCGGACGCCCTGGGCGATGTCGTCGTAGCTGACCACCGCCGCCAGGCGATCGTCGTGCGGCGCGTCGGGCTCGGCCATCTCCAGCTCGACGCCGATGCGCACCCGCTGGCGCTTGCCGCGCTCATGGGCGTAGGCGCCGATCGCACAGCGCAGCTCGAGGTCGCGGATAAACAGCCGCCGGCGCACGGTGCGCGGCACCGGCTGGGGGATGGGGTGGACCTTGCCCGGCGGGGTCATCGCGTATCCTACTCCGGCTCGGGCGCGCCCGGCTCGCCCGGGTGCTGCCAGCCGAGATGCTGGCCGCCGTCGAGGGCGATCATTTGCCCGGTCAGCGACGGCGCGTCCACGACAAAGCGGAGCGCGGCGCAGATCTCGTTGAGGCCGACCTGGCGGCGGAGCGGGGTGCGCGCGACCTGGGCGGCGAACGACTCCGCGCTCTGGCGCGCGCTCGCCAGCACCGGCCCGGGGCCGATGGCATTGACCCGGATGCGCGGCGCCAGCGCCAGCGCCAGCGTGCGCGTCAAGGTCCACAGCCCGGCCTTGCTCAGCGTGTACGAGACGAAGTGCGGGCTCAGGTTCCACACCCGCTGGTCGATCATGTTGACGATCGTCCCGCTCAGGCCCTCGGGCAGGGCGCGCGCGAACGCCTGCGACAGCACGAACGGCGCGCGCAGGTTGGTGTCGAGATGCAGGTCCCAGCTCCGCCGGGTCGCGGTCGCGACCGAGTCGTACTCGAACGCGGCCGCGTTGTTGACCAGGCAGGTGACCGCGCCGGCGGCGGCCGCGGCTGCGGCGTCGACCAGCCCCGCGGCCTCGGCCTCGACCGCGAGGTCGGCGGCGAGCGCGACCGCGTGCCCGCCGCCGGCGACGATTCGATCGACCACCTCGGCAGCGGCGTCGCCCGAGCGGCGATGATGCACCGCCACCGCCCAGCCGTGGGCGGCGAGGTCGAGCGCCAGCGCGCGCCCGATCCGCGTGCCGGCGCCGGTCACCAGCGCGAGTCCGCGGCGGTCAGCGGTCATGCGCGCACGATGGCGAAACTTCGCCGCCGGCGCAACGCCGGCCGTGCGCCCATGCCGGGCTTGACCGTAACCCGCCGCCGCCTGCTAATCGCCGATATGGAGTCGCAGTTCCTGCCGCAGGTGCTGGTCCTTCTGATCGCCGCCGTGGTGATCGTGTTCGCGTTCGAGCGGCTCCGGCTCAGCCCCGTGCTCGGCTATATCGTCGCCGGCGCGGCGATCGGGCCGTACGGGCTGAAGCTGATCTCGGGCGTCGAGGAAACGCGGGCGCTGGCCGAGCTCGGCATCGTCTTCCTGCTGTTCATGATCGGGCTCGAGCTGCCGTACGAGCGGCTCGCCGCGATGCGCCGCTACGTGCTCGGGCTCGGCGTGCTCCAGGTCGCGATCACCGGGGTCATCTTCGGCGGCCTTGCCCGCTGGCTCGGACAAAGCCTCGAATCGTCCGTGGTGATCGGCGTCGGGCTGGCGCTGTCCTCGACCGCGATCGCGCTCCAGCTGCTGGTGCTGCGCGGCGAGCAGACCACCCCGCTCGGCCGGGCCTCGATCGCGATCCTGATCACCCAGGACCTGCTGGTGGTGCCGATGCTGGTGCTGATCCCGGGCTTGGGCGACGAGGCCGGCTCGCTCACCGGCGCACTCGGCGAGGCGCTGCTGCAGGCGGCGGTCGTGCTGGCCGCGATCATCCTTGCCGGGCGATTGTTGCTGCGGCACGTATTCCGCCTCATCGCCCGGGCGCGGCAGGCCGAGCTGCTGACCGCCACCGCGCTGGTGGTGATCCTGGGCACCGCGGCGGTCACCGCGCAAGTCGGGCTGTCGCTGGCGCTCGGCGCGTTCATCGCCGGTCTGCTGCTCGCCGAGTCCGAGTACCGCCACCACGTCGAGGCCGACATCGCCCCGTTCCGCGGCATCCTGCTCGGCCTGTTCTTCATGACCGTCGGCATGTCGGTCGACATCGGCCGGCTGCCGGCCGAGCTCAGCACCGTGGCGGCCCTGGTCGCGGTCCTGCTCGCGGTCAAGGCGGCGGTGCTGTTCGCGCTGGTCAGCTTGACCCGGCTCGGCGCCGCCGCCGCGGTGCGCACCGCGCTGCTGCTGTGCCAGGGCGGCGAGTTCGCGTTCATCATGTTCACCCTTGCGATCGAGCACGGGGTGATGGCGCAGGCGACCTACGACCTTTTGATCCTGGTGGTGGGCGTGACCATGGCCATGACCCCCGGGCTCGCCTGGATCGGCCGGGCGCTGGCGCGGCACATGATGGCGGGAGAGGCGGACCGGCATGGCGGGCTGGCGGCGGGGGCGGCGGAGCTCGAAGGCCATGTCGTCATCCTCGGCTTCGGCCGGGTCGGCCAGACGATCGCGACCATGCTCAAGGCGATCGACATCCCCTATGTCGCGGTCGATCTCGAGCCGCGGCGGGTGATCGAGGGCCGCGCCCGCGGCCTGCCGGTGTTCTACGCCGACGCGAGCCGCCCCCAGGTGCTCAGGCGCGCCAATGTCGAGCGCGCCTGCGCGGCGGTGGTCGCGGTCGACAACCCGGCGAACGCGGTGCGCGTGGTCGACGCGATCCGGCGCGCGGGCCCCGAGGTCGGCATCTATGCGCGTGCCCGCGACCGCACCGAGATGCAGCGCCTGGAGGCCGCCGGCGCCACGGTGGTAATCCCCGACACGCTCGAGGCGAGCCTGCAGCTCGGCGGCCAGCTCCTGTCGCGGGTCGGCATGTCCGACACCGACATCGACCGGCTGTGCGCGGAGCTGCGCACCGAAGGCTACGGGCGTCTCGCCGACATGATCCCGGCGCGCACGCCGCCCGCCGCCGCCGAACGCACCGCCGACGCGCCCCGCGCCGCCGAGTGAGCCGCGCCCGCCACGTTCAGCCGCGCGGCCGCGCCGGCATGCGCAGCACCGCGGCGGTCGCCACCGCCGCCAGCCACAGCGCCGCCAGCCACCAGGTCTGCCAGATGCCGTAGCTGAAGCTCGACATCGCCAGCGCCACGCTCAGCACGCTCGCCGCCGCCGCCGCCTGCATGCGGCCCGGCACGCGGCGCGCGAGCCACAGCAGCAATCCCGCCGACAACGCCGCGAACAGGATCGCGCCCGGCAGGCCGAGCTCGAGCCAGACCTGCAGCGGCGCATTGTGCGGGTGCAGCGGCAGCACCTGCATGTCCTTGTAGACGTCGTAGGGCAGGTCGGGGCGCAGGGTGACGATGTGGGTGTCGCGCCCGGGCATCGCGCGCGCCGCATCGAGCCCCCAGCCGAGCCACGGCCGCTCGAGGATGCGCTCGGCGGTGAAGTGCCAGATGAACAGGCGGTGGACCGCGGTCGAGCCGAGCCGGTCGGTCCAGGCGAGCACCCGGTCGGGGGACAGGATTGTCAGCGACAGCGCCGGCGCGGCCATGGTGCCGAGCGCGAGCGCCGCGGCCAGCAGGCGCGTGCCGATGCCGCGCGCCAGCGCGACGACGGCGAAGGTCGCGGCGCCGACCGCGAGCGCGGCCATCGAGGACTCGCTTTCGAGCAAGGCCAGCAAGCCGACGCAGCTCAACGCCAGCGCCGGCGCCGCGGCGCGCATCCAGCGCCGGTCGGCGCGCACGCCGCGCCGCCACAGCCACAGCGCCGCCGGCCACACCACGAGCACCGCGACGGTCGCGCCGCGGTTGAGGCTGGACATGCTGTAGTAGCCCGGGTCGTCGCGGATCGCGTGCCTCAGCGCGCCGTCGAGCATGGCGTCGGCGGCCATGAATGCGACCCCGAGCGCGAGCCCCGCGCACAGGCCGGCGCCGAGCCATGACTGGCGGTCCGCCGGCAGCGCCAGGGTCCCGGCCAGGATCAGCGGCCCGACCACGGCGATCAAGGTGAGCACCTCCGCCCGGCGGACCGCGAGGCCCGGGTCGAGCGCCCACAGCGCGCTCAGCCAGCACCAGGCGAGCAGCGCCGCGATCGCGGCGGTGAGCCACAGGAACGCCGGCGGCAACGGCTGCGCGCGCGCGCGCAGCGCGGCGATCGCGAACAGCCCGGCGACGACGCCGAGCGGCGTCAGCCCCTTCGGCGCCAATGCCGCCAGCGGCACCACCAGGAACGCGGTCGCGGCCAGCCCCCACGCCGCGACGGAGCCGAGCCTGGTCATTCAGCCGGCCGCCGGCGCGCGGAACAGGTAGTCGCCGTCGCCGAGGTCGCCGGCCCGCTCGGCGAGCCTGCCGTCGGCGTCGAGGCGCCGGCCCTGGTAGCCGAGCGCGGCGAGCGCCGACCAGATGTCGGCGGGCGTGGCGCCTGCGCGCGCGAGCCGGCTCGAGTCGATCTCGACCAGCAGTGCCGGGTGGAACCGGGCAAGCGTGTCCCGCCCGCCGGCGAGCAGCGCGGCCTCGGCCCCCTCGACGTCGGCCTTGATCAGGTCGAGCCGGTCGAGGCCGAGGCGCGAAACGAATCGATCGAGGGTGGTCACCGGCACGCGCTCGCACAGCGCCTTGCGCGCCGGCTCGTCGCCGGCCAGGTGGCCGAGGCCGAAGCCGACCCCGCCGCCGGCCTTGATCGGCACCACCAGCTCGGCCTCGCCGTCGCGGTCGGACAAGGCGAGCGCATGGACGGTGACGTTGCCGAGACCGAGCATGCGGACCGCGGTCGCGAGCACGAAGCGGGCATAGCTGCCGGGCTCGATCGCGTGCACATGCCCGGCCGGCGCCAGGCGCGCGAACAGCTTGGTGAACTGGCCGGCATGGGCGCCGACGTCGAGCACCACGCCCGCCGGCGGCACCACTTGCCTCAGCACCGGTTCGAGCGCGCGATGGTGGCGGCGCGCCACCGCCTTGAACAGGTGCGCGGCGAGCGCCGCCTTCTGGCGCCAGCCGAGGCCGGCGGGGACTGCGGGCATCGCGGAGCCTGCGCCGGCCGACGCCTCAGCGGCGTGCGCGCCGCGCGGTCCCGTGCCGGCCGCCGCGGCTGCGCCGCGAATCGTCGCGCCGGTTCGCCTTCATGGCGCTGGCCCGCCCGCCGGTCGAGCGTCCCGGCGCCCGCCCGCCCGTGAGCCCGAGGTCGGTCTCCTCGAGCCGCCTGATCTGGTCGCGCAGCCGCGCCGCCTCCTCGAACTCGAGGTTGGCGGCGTGCTCGTGCATGCGCGCTTCCAGATCGGCGACGTAGGCCTTGAGGTTGTGGCCGATCAGGTGCGGCGCCGCCTCGTCGCCGGTCTCGACGGTGACGTAGTCCGCCTCGTAGACGCCGTCCAGGATGTCGCCGATCGCCTTGCGCACCGATTCGGGCGTGATGCCGTTGGCGGCGTTGTAGGCCTGCTGCTTCTCGCGCCGGCGGTTGGTCTCGCCGATCGCGGTCTCGAGCGAGTTGGTCATGCGGTCGGCGTAGAGGATGCAGCGGCCGTCGAGGTTGCGCGCGGCGCGGCCGATGGTCTGGACCAGCGAGGTCTGCGAGCGCAGGAAGCCCTCCTTGTCGGCGTCAAGGATCGCGACCAGCGCGCATTCTGGGATGTCGAGCCCCTCGCGCAGCAGGTTGATGCCGACCAGGATGTCGAACGCGCCGAGGCGCAGGTCGCGGATGATCTCGATCCGCTCGATGGTGTCGATGTCGGAGTGCAGGTAGCGCACGCGCAGGCCGGCCTCGCTCAAATATTCGGTCAGGTCCTCGGCCATGCGCTTGGTCAAGGTGGTCACCAGCACCCGCTGGCCGCGGTCGGCGCAGGTGCGGCACTCGGCCAGCAGGTCGTCGACCTGGGTCGCGGCGGGGCGGACGATGCACACCGGGTCGATCAGCCCGGTCGGGCGGATCACCTGCTCGACGAACGCGCCGCCGGTGCGCTCGATCTCCCAGCGCCCGGGTGTCGCCGAGACGAACACGGTCGGCGGGCGCATCGCCTCCCACTCCTCGAACTTGAGCGGGCGGTTGTCGACGCACGACGGCAGCCGGAAGCCGTACTCGGCGAGGGTGGACTTGCGGTTGAAGTCGCCGCGGAACATGCCGCCGAGCTGGGGCACGGTGACATGGCTCTCGTCGACGAACAGGAGCGCGGTCTCGGGCAGGTACTCGAACAGCGTCGGCGGCGGCTCGCCGGGGTTGCGCCCGGTGAGATAGCGCGAGTAGTTCTCGATGCCCGCGCACGAGCCCGTGGTCTCGATCATCTCGAGGTCGAAGGTGGTGCGCTGCTCGAGCCGCTGCGCCTCCAAGAGCTTGCCCTGGCGCTCGAGCTCGGCGAGCCGCTCCTTGAGCTCGACGCGGATGCCCTTGACCGCCTGCTGGATGGTCGGGCGCGGGATCACGTAGTGGCTGTTGGCATAGACGCGGATCTTGTCCAGCCGGTCGGTCTTGTCGCCGGTCAAAGGATCGAACTCGACGATCGACTCGATCTCGTCGCCGAACAAGGACAGCCGCCAGGCGCGGTCCTCGTAATGGGCCGGGAAGATCTCGACCCCGTCGCCGCGCACCCGGAACGCGCCGCGGGTGAAGTTGGCGTCGTTGCGCCGGTACTGCAGCTCGACCAGCTGCTTGAGCAGCTGGTTGCGGTCGATGCGCGCGCCGGCGGCGAGGTCGATGACCATCTGCGAGTAGGTCTCGACCGAGCCGATGCCGTAGATGCATGACACGCTGGCGACGATCACCACGTCGTCCTGCTCCAGCAGCGCGCGCGTCGCCGCGTGCCGCATGCGGTCGATCTGCTCGTTGATCGAGGCGTCCTTCTCGATATAGGTGTCGGTGCGCGGCACATATGCCTCGGGCTGGTAGTAGTCGTAGTACGAGACGAAGTAGTGCACCGCGTTGTGCGGGAAGAACGACCTCATCTCGCCGTAGAGCTGGGCGGCGAGCGTCTTGTTGGGCGCGAGCACCAGGGTCGGGCGCGCGATCTGGCGCACCACGTGCGCCATGGTGAAGGTCTTGCCCGAGCCGGTGACCCCGAGGAGGACCTGGTCGCGCTCGCCGCGCTTGAGCCCCGCGACCAGCTCTGCGATCGCCTGCGGCTGGTCGCCCGCGGGCTGGAACCCGGAGACCAGCTCGAACGCCGCGCGCCCGGGCGCCGGCGCCGCGATCGTCTGTGCCGCTTCCGCCATGGCCGCAAATATCGGCGAGGGGGATGGCGGATGCAATGCGCCCGTTTCGATGAACCACAGAGGACACAGAGGAATTGTTATTCGGAAAAAAGCGCGGCCCGCGCGGGCCGCTTGCGGAAAATACCTTTCTCTGTGAACTCTATGTCCTCTGTGGTTCCCTTTCTTGACCGCGCGCGAGCGCGAAGGAGCCTGACATGGGCGGCACGATCGCGGTTCTCGGCGTCGGCGCGAGCCAGGGCCTCGGCGCCGGCATCGCGCGCCGGTTCGCGCGCGAGGGCTTCCGCGCCTTCATCGCCGGTCGCAACGCCGGCCGCCTCGCCCAGGTCGCGGCCGAGATCAGCGACCTCGGCGGCGGCGAGGCGACCGCGGTGCCGGCCGACGTCACCGACCGCGACCAGGTGGTGCGATTCTTCGATGCGGTCGAGGAGGCGGCGGGCGTGCCCGACGTGGTCGCCTACAACGCCGGCGGCAACCGGCGCATCCCGTTCCTCGAGCTCGAGCCCGAGACCTTCACCAACTTCTGGCGGGTGTGCTGCCTGGGCGGCTTCCTGGTCGGCCAGGAGGCGGCGCGGCGCATGCTGCCGCGGGGGGCGGGCACGATCACCTTCACCGGCGCCTCGGCCAGCCGGCGCGGGCGCGCCGGCTTCGCCGCCTTCGCCGCCGGCAAGGCCGGGCTCAAGATGGTCGCCGAGTCGATGGCGCGCGAGTTCGGGCCGCAGGGCCTCCACGTCGCCCATGTGGTGATCGACGGCGCCATCGACGGCGAGCGCATCCACCAGCGCCGCCCCGACGTCGCCGCCCAGCGCGGCGAGGGCGGCTTGTTGGCCATCGATGACATCGCCGAGGCGTTCTGGCAAATCCACAACCAGGGCTGGACCGCCTGGACCTTCGAGACCGAGCTCCGCCCCTACAAGGAGCCGTTCTGAGGCGCGGACGCTACTCGGCGGCGCGGGCGCCGCGCGCCAGCTTGTCCCAGCCCTCGGCGACGGCGAAGTCGCGGATGCGGGCGAGCGCGGTGCGGATGTTGTCGGTCGAGTTGGCGTAGGAGAAGCGGATGTAGCCCTCGCCGTAGGCGCCGAAGCTGGTGCCGGCGATCGCGGCGACATGCAGGCGTTCCAGCAGGAAGGTCTCCATCGCTTTCGCCGCCACGCCGGTGCCGGTGATGTTGGGCATGGTGTAGAACGCGCCCGCGGGCAGGATCGAGCTCATCCCCGGCACGTCGTTGGTCAGCTCGACGATCACCTTGCGGCGGGCGTCGAACGCGCGCCGCATCTCCTCGACCGAGTCCTGCGGGCCCGCGAGCGCGGCGATCGCGGCGTACTGGGTGGCGGCGTTGGTGCACGAGACCGAGTTGATGTTGAGCCGGGTGACCAGGTCAACGAGCGGCGCCGGCCACACGCCGTAGCCGATCCGCCAGCCGGTCATGGCGTAGGTCTTGCTCCAGCCGTCGAGCAGGATCAGCCGGTCGCGCAAGCCCTCGTAGCCGAGCATGGAGACGAACTCGGCGCCTCCATAGGTGAGCCGGGCGTAAATCTCGTCCGACAATACGGTCACCTGCGGGTGCGCCTCGAGCCCGGCGACCAGGCGGTCGAGCTCGGCGCGCGGCGCCACCCCGCCGGTCGGGTTGGCGGGGCTGTTGACGATCATCAGCCGGGTGCGCGGCGTGATCTTGGCCAGCACCTCCTCGGCATCGAAGGCGAAGCCCTTGTCCTCGCTGAGCGGGATCGCCACCGGCTCGGCGCCGGTGAACCTGATCACCGACTCGTAAATCGGGAAGCCCGGGTTGGGGTACATGATCTCGGTGCCGGGGCCGCCGAACATCAGGATCGCGTACCACATGGTGACCTTGCCGCCGGGCACGATCACCACCCGGGCGGGATCGACCTCGACCCCGCGGTACTTGGCGATGTCGGCGGCGACAGCCTCGCGCAGGGGCAGGATGCCGTTGCCCGGGGTGTAGCCGTGGTGGCCGTCGTCGAGCGCCTTCTTGGCCGCGGCGACGATGTGGTCGGGGGTGCGGAAGTCGGGCTGGCCGATGCCGAGGTTGATCACCTCGGCGCCTTGGGCCTCGAGCGCCTTGGCGCGGGCGAGCACCTCGAACGCGCTCTCCGTGCCCAGCCGGCCCATGCTGTCGTTGAGCTCGAATCCCCCTAGCCGCACCGTATCCTCCCGTGTCTTGAGCCGGCCGGCGGCCGGCATCGGAGTATGCGCCACCGCCGACTGTCGCGGCAACGGCGCCGGCCTAACCGGCGACCTCGGCGATCGCTGCGGCGAGCTCGTCGAGGGTGGCGCGCGCGCCGGCGAAGTCCTGGGACTTGACCTGGGCCTCGATGCGCCTGAGGCGCGCGATCCAGCCGGTGATCACCGCGTCGGCGGGCGCGCCCGCGCCGCCCCGCCAGTCGGCGAGCTCGGTGGTGAGCTTGGGCACCAGCATCCGGGTCAGCAGCCAGTCGTCCTCGGCGAGCGCGGCGCCGAGCAGTGCCACCGCCGTCTCGGGGTGCATGGCGCCGTCGCCGGCGGGTGCGGCGTGGGTGCCGCCGCCGACCGCCTCCAGATAGGCGGTGAGGTCGGCGCGCTCGTCGGCACTCAGGTCAAGCGCGAAAAAGCCGTCGAAGTAGTCGACCACCTCGGCGAGCGTGTCGTAGCGGCCGTCGTGCAGATAGGGCGGGGTGATCAGCGTGTCGCGCAAGGTCGGCGTATCGAACGCCTTGCCGGCGCGCCCGGCGCGGCCGGTGCCGACATCGTGACTGGCATGGTCGACGAAGTTGTCCGCGGGCACGTGGCAGCCGGCGCAGCTCAGCGCCGCCGCGCCCGGGACGGGGCGCGCGAACACCGCCTCGCCGCGCCGCGCGGCCTCCGGCGCCGAGTCGGTCAGCCGGCCCGCCGCATCCAGCAGCGCATTGTCGGCGAAGCCGAGCGCGTCCTGGTAGGCGACCAGCGACTCGATCACCAGGTCCGACGGCGTGCCGCCGGCGAACTCGTTGGCGATCGCGAACAGGGTGAAGTCCTCGACCGACTCGAAGCGGCCGTCGCGCGCGAACGGCGCGGTCACGGCGGCGCCGCGGATGCTCGGCACGTTGAGCGGGTTGCGGATGCCGTCCTCGATCAGCGAGATCGCGCGGTTGGTGACGTCGAGATTGCCGGGCTTGTCGGACAGGCCCTCGAAGAAGATCACCCGGCTCGCGCCGCCGTCGGGGTGGCAGGTGTCGCAGGTGATGTGCGCGCCGATGTTGCGCGCCGGCGAGCCCTCGAGCAGGAAGTCCGACTTGAAGGCGAGCTCGCCGAGGGTCACCAGCACCTCGGCGCGCGTCGTCACCTGGCGGGTGAGCAAGGCCAGGCTCCGGCCGTGGTCGAGGACGACGGCGCGTGACAGGGCGTGCGCCCCCGGCGCCGCCAGGGCGGCCGACAGGGCAAGGCCGGCAGTCACGGCAAGCGCGACTCGCGCGCGGGTTGTTTTCGGCGCCTTCGGCATGGCCGCAGGAATCTAGGAGAGCGGCGACCCACCGGCAAGCGCCGGCGCTTGTCAGGCAGGCGGCCTGCGCGTAGCTTGCGCGGGCGAACCAACCCGGCCAACCGGACCCGAAACGATCATGGCCTTCCTCGCCGAACGCCTGGGGCGGATCAAGCCCTCGCCGACCATCGCAGTCACCACGCGCGCGCGCGAGCTGCGCGCGGCCGGCCACGACGTGATCGGGCTTGGCGCGGGCGAGCCCGACTTCGACACCCCCGACCCGGTCAAGGAGGCGGCGATCGCGGCCATCCGCGCCGGCCAGACCAAGTATACCGCGGTCGGCGGCACGCCCGAGCTGAAGGCGGCCATCGCCGCCAAGTTCAAGCGCGACAACGGCCTCGACTACGCGCCCAAGCAGATCATCGTCGGCGCCGGCGGCAAGCAGGTGCTGTTCAACGCCATCCTGGCCACCGTCGAGGACGGCGACCAGGTGATCGTGCCGGCGCCGTACTGGGTGTCGTACCCGGACATGGTGCTGCTTGCGGGCGGCGAGCCGGTGGTGGTGGAGACCAGCGAAGACAACGGCTTCCGCATGCGGCCCGAGGACCTGGAGCGGGCGATCACGCCGCGCACCAAGTGGCTGATCCTCAACTCGCCGTCGAACCCCTCGGGCGCGGCCTACTCGCGCGACGAGCTCAAGGCGCTGGCCGAGGTGCTGGTGCGCCGCCGCCACGTCTGGGTGATGGCCGACGACATGTACGAGAAGATCGTCTACGACAACTTCGTGTTCACCACGCTGGCCGAGGTCGAGCCCGGCCTGTACGAGCGCACGCTCACCGTCAACGGCGTGTCCAAGGCCTACGCCATGACCGGCTGGCGGATCGGCTATGCCGGCGGGCCGGAGGCGTTGATTCAGGCGATGGACAGCATCCAGTCGCAGAGCACGACCAATGCCGCCTCGATCAGCCAGGCGGCGGCGGTCGAGGCGCTCAACGGCGACCAGGACTTCATCAAGCCGCGCAACGCCGCGTTCAAGAAGCGCCGCGACATGGTGGTGCGCCGGCTCAACGAGGTGCCCGGGCTCACCTGCCGCACGCCGGAAGGGGCGTTCTACGTCTATCCGAGCTGCGCCGGGGTGATCGGCAAGACCACGCCCGAGGGCAAGACCATCGCCACCAGCGAGGACTACGCCACGCACCTGTTGGAGAGCGTGGGCGTCGCGGTCGTCCACGGCACCGCGTTCGGCCTCGACCCCTATTTCCGCATCTCCTATGCTACCTCGGACGCGGCGCTCGAGGAGGCGTGCATGCGCATCCGGCGCGCCACCGCCGCACTCAACTAGCCCGGACGGACGCCGTCATGGACCGCGACTCGCCGCTCGATATCGCCTTCTCGGCCTGCCCGCACGACTGCCCGAGCACCTGCGCGCTCGAGGTCGAGCGCATCGATACCCACACCATCGGCCGGGTCCACGGCGCGCGCGACAACAGCTACACCGCGGGCGTGGTGTGCGCCAAGGTCGCGCGCTACGCCGAGCGCGTCCACCACCCCGACCGGCTGCGCCACCCGTTGCGGCGCACGCCCTCGGGCGGCTTCGAGCGCATCCCGTGGCCGGACGCGCTCGACGAGGTCGCCAACGCCTTCGTCCGCGCGGCCCAGGCGCATGGGCCTGAGGCGGTGTGGCCCTACTACTACGCCGGCACCATGGGCCTGGTGCAGCGCGACGGCATCAACCGGCTGCGCCACGTGATGCGCTACTCGGGCCAGCACTCGACGATTTGTACCACCCTGGTCCATTCCGGCTGGAAAGCGGGCGTCGGCGCGCTGATCGGCCCCGACCCGCGCGAGATGGCGAAGGCCGACCTGATCGTGGTCTGGGGTGGCAACCCGGCCTCGACCCAGGTCAACGCCATGACCCACATCCAGCGCGCGCGCAAGGAGCGCGGCGCCAGGCTGGTCGTGGTCGACCCCTACCGCACCCACACCGCCCAGGTCGCCGACCAGCACCTGGCGCTGCGACCGGGCACCGACGGCGCGCTCGCCTGCGCGATGATGCACGTGCTGTTCCGCGACGGCCTCGCCGACCGCGAGTTCATGGCGCGCTACGCCGACTGCCCGGAGCGGCTCGAGCAGCACCTGTCGGCGCGCGACCCGGCCTGGGCGCAGGCGATCACGGGGCTGGATGCGCGCGTGATCGAGGACTTCGCGCGCCGCTACGGCACCACCGAGCGCAGCTTCATCCGCGTCGGCTACGGCTTCTCGCGCTCGCGCAACGGCGCCGCCAACGTCCATGCGGTGAGCTGCCTGCCGACCGTGACCGGCGCCTGGCGCCGCGAGGGCGGCGGCGCGTTCTACAACAACGGCGCCATCTACCACTGGGACAAGACCCTGATCGAGGGGCTGGACGCGGTCGACCCCGCGGTGCGCATGCTCGACCAGTCGCGCATCGGGCCGGTGCTGTGCGGGGACGCGCGCGACATCGGCGACGGTGCGCCGGTGACCGCGATGCTGGTCCAGAACACCAACCCGGCGGTGGTCGCGCCCGAATCGACGCTCGCCAACCAGGGCCTCGCGCGCGACGACCTGTTCCTGTGCGTGCACGAGCAGTTCATGACCGAGACCGCGGCCCATGCCGACATCGTGCTGCCGGCGACCACGTTCCTGGAGCATGACGACGTCTACCAGGGCGGCGGCCACCAGCACATCATCCTCGGGCCGAAAGTGATCGAGCCGGTGGCCGAGGCGCGGCCCAACCACTTCGTCATCTGTGAGCTGGCCAAGCGTTTGGGCGCCAAGCATCCCGGCTTCGAGATGACCGAGAACGAGATCATCGACGCCACCCTGCGCGCATCGGGCTGGGGGTCGCTCGAGGAGCTGCGCGCGGCGCGCTGGATCGACTGCCAGCCGGACTTCGAGGAGGCGCATTTCACGGCCGGCTTCCCGCAGCTCGACGGCCGCTTCCATTTCGCCCCCGACTGGGCGCGCATCGGCCCCGACCACGAGCGCATGCCGACGCTGCCCGACCACCACGAGGTCATCGAGGCGGCGGACGAGGACTGCCCGTTGCGCATGGTCGCGGCGCCGGCGCACAACTATCTCAACACCAGCTTCACCGAGACCCCGACCTCGCAGGCGAAGGAGCGCCGCCCGCAGGTCAAGCTCCATCCCGACGACGCCCGCCGGCTCGGCGTCGCCGACGGCGCGCGCGTCAGGCTCGGCAACCGGCGGGGCAGCGTGGTCGTCCATGCCGAGCTGTTCGACGGCCTGCAGCCGGGCGTGGTGGTGGTCGAGAGCATCTGGCCGAACAAGGCGTTCGAGGAAGGGCGCGGCATCAACACCCTGATCGGGGCCGATGCGGGCCCGCCCAACGGCGGCGCGGCGTTCCACGACACCGCCGTCTGGCTGCGCCCGGCGTAAGGCGCGGCGCGCGCACACGCCCCTTCAACATCGCGTGAGCGCCGGTAGCCGGGACTGGCGCCGCGCCCGATCTCCGGGTCACGATGCCAAGGGCCGGAGCCGGCCGATCGAGTGGAGAGACGACATGCTGATCAAGCGCAAGCCCGGATGGGCGCTGCCCGAGAGCGCGGCAACGCCGGAAGCGAAGTTCCGCAACCGCCGCACCATCGTCAAGGGCATGATCGCCGGCGGCCTGATCGCCGGCGGCGGCGTCTTGGGCGCGCGGCTCGCCGGCATCGGCGAGGACGGCGGCATCGACGCCGTGGCCGCGGCCGAGGACGACCCCAACGCCGCCCGCTACCCGGCCGAGCGGAACGAGCGCCTGTCCGTGGACCGGGCCGTGACCGAGGAGCGGATCACCTCCACCTACAACAACTTCTACGAGTTCGGCTCGCACAAGAACGTGTGGAAGGCGGCGCAGAAGCTCGCCATCCGCCCGTGGGAGGTGCTGATCGACGGCCTGGTCGAGACCGAGGTCCGCATCCAGGCGGACGAGCTGATCGCGCGCATGCCGCTCGAGGAGCGCATCACCCGCCACCGCTGCGTCGAGGCGTGGGGGATGACCATTCCCTGGACCGGCTTCCCGCTCGCCAGGCTGGTCGAGCTGGCCAAGCCGCTGGGCTCGGCGAAGTACCTCAAGATGACCACCTTCTTCGACCCCGAGGTGGCGCCGGGCCACCGCCAGACCTTCTATCCGTGGCCCTATGTCGAGGGCCTGACCATGGCCGAGGCGACGCATGAGCTCGCCTTCATCGTCACCGGCGCCTACGGCAAGCCGCTGCTGAAGCAGTACGGCACCCCGTTGCGCCTGGCGACGCCGTGGAAGTACGGCTTCAAGCAGATCAAGTCGATCGTCAACTTCAGCTTCACCGAGGACCGGCCGAAGACCTTCTGGGAGATCATCGCGCCGAGCGAGTACGGCTTCTGGGCGAACGTCAACCCGGGCTTCTCGCACCCGCGCTGGAGCCAGTCGAGCGAGCGCGACCTGGCCACCGAGGAGCGGGTCGCGACCAAGCTGTACAACGGCTACGGCGAGTTCGTGGCGTCGCTCTACGAGGACATGCCGCAGGACCGCAGGCTGTTCATGTAGCGGCGTGGCGCCGGCGCGCGAGCCGGCTGGTCAGAACGGCGTCTCGGCGACCTTGCGCAGCAGGAAGTCGCGGAACACCACCACCCGCCGGCTCTGGCGGAGCTGCTCGGGATAGACGAAGTAGGCGTCGACCTTGGGCGACTCGATCTCGGGCAGCACCCGCACCAGGCGCGGGTTCTGGCGGGCGAGGAACGCCGGCAGCCCGGCGATGCCGATGCCGGTCTCCACCGCGCGCAGGCTGCCATAGACGTTGTTGACCGTGAACGCGGGCTGGAAGTCGGGCTTGAACGCGCGCACCTTGTCGGCCAGCCAGTTGATGTCCTCGAACGGCTTCGACACCTGCTCGCCGAAGGTGATGACGCGGTGCTCGACCAGGTCCTCGATGGTGCGCGGCGTGCCGAAGCGGTTGAGATAGTCGGGAATCGCGAACACGCCGAAGCGGCCGGTGAACAGGTGGCGCTGGATCAGGTCGGGCTGGCGCGGCGGCGCCATGCGGATCGCCACGTCCGCCTGGCGCATGGTCAGGTCGAGCTCGGCGTCGGTGACCACCAGGCTGACCGTGATCTCGGGATAGTTGTCCAGGAACTCGCCGACGTGGCCGGTCAGCCACATCGAGCCGAAGCCGACCGTGGTGGTGATCCTGAGCGGGCCGCGCGGGCGATCGGTGCTCTCGGTCAGCATCGCCTCGGCGTACGAGACCTTGGCGAACACCTCGCGGGTGATGCGGTGCAGAAGCTCGCCCTGCTCGGTCGCGATCAGGCCGCGCGCATGGCGGTGGAACAGGGCCACGTGCAGCGAGTCCTCGAGCGCGCGAATCTGGCGGCTGACCGCCGACTGGCTGAGCTCGAGCAGCTCGCCGGCATGGGTGAAGCTGCCCGACTCGGCGACCACGTGGAACACGCGCAGCTTGTCCCAATCCATGGCCGCGACTCTACTGGGCGTTGCCGTGCCGCGCGAGCGCGAATCCCCGCGTCGGCCGCTACTCGGCGGCCTCGGCGGTGTCGAGCTGGGCGAGATAGCGCTCGGCCTCGAGCGCGGCCATGCAGCCGGTGCCGGCGGCGGTAACCGCCTGGCGATAGACCTTGTCCTGGACGTCGCCGGCGGCGAACACGCCGGGGACCGAGGTCGCGGTGCTGTCGCCGGCGGTGACGATGTAGCCCTCGCGGTCGAGCGCGAGCTGGCCCTTGAACGGCGCGCTCGCCGGCGTGTGGCCGATGGCGACGAACACGCCGTCGACGGCGAGCTCGGAGACCGTGCCCGAGTTGACCTCGCGCAGCTTGAGCCCGGTCACCCCGGGCGGGTCCTCGTCGCCGACGATCTCCTCGACCACGTGGTTCCACAGCACCGTGATCTTGGCGTTGCGCAACAGCCGGTCCTGGTTGGTCCTGTCGGCGCGCAGCGAATCGCGGCGGTGGATCAGGGTCACCTTGGTGGCGAAGTTGGTCAGGAACAGCGCCTCCTCGACCGCGGTGTTGCCGCCGCCGACCACCGCCACCTCGCGGCCGCGGAAGAAGAAGCCGTCGCAGGTCGCGCAGGCCGAGACGCCGAAGCCCTGGAACTTGCGCTCGCTGTCGAGGCCGAGCCAGCGCGCCTGGGCACCGGTGGCGATGATCAGCGAATCGCCCGCATAGGTATCGCGCGAATCGCCCTGCGCCGTGAACGGGTGGCGGGCGAGGTCGACCGAGACCGCGATGTCGGCGAACATGCGGGTGCCGACCGCCTTGGCCTGGGCGGTCATCTGCTCCATCAGCCACGGCCCCTGGACCACCTCGGCGAAGCCCGGGTAGTTCTCGACGTCGGTGGTGACGGTCATCTGGCCGCCGGGCTGCAGGCCGTGCACCAGCATCGGCTCGAGCCCGGCGCGGGCGGCGTAGATGGCGGCGGTCAGGCCGGCGGGGCCTGAGCCGAGGATCAGCACCTTGGCGTGGTGGCGGTCGGGCATGTCGGGGGCGAGGCTCCTGGCGGTCCCGGGCCGGGCGGGCTCAGCGGAACTTGACGTCGACGATCTCGAACGACTTGAGGCCGGACGGCGTCTCGACGCCGACGCTGTCGCCGACCGCCTTGTTGATCAGCGCGCGCGCCAGCGGCGCCGATATCGACAGCCGGCCCAGGGCAACGTCGGACTCGTCGACGCCGACGATCTGGTAGGTCGATTCCTCATCGGTGTCCTCGTCGGCCAAGGTCACGGTGGCGCCGAACTTGACCGTATCGCCGGACAGCTTGGAGACGTCGATCACCTGGGCGCGCCCGATCTTGTCCTCGAGCTCGCGCATGCGGCCCTCGATGAAGCTCTGGCGCTCGCGCGCGGCATGGTACTCGGCGTTCTCCGCCAGGTCGCCGTGGTCGCGCGCGTCCGAGATCGCCCGGATCACCGCCGGGCGGTCCTCGGTCTTGAGCTTCCTCAATTCTGCTTCCAGCCGCCGAAAGCCGTCGGCGGTCATTGGCTCTCGTTGCATGTCCGGACCTTGACCGATCGCGCCGCCACGCGCCCCGCGGGGCACCCGGCGGCCAACGCTCAAGTGTAGGATTGAAGCGGAGCCACTTCAAGGCTGCCACGGCTGAGCGCCTTGATCGCCTGCACCACCGCGCGGCTGCCGGCAACGGTGGTGTAATAGGGCACCTTGTGGATCAGCGCGGCGCGGCGCAGGTCGTAGCTGTCGGCGATCGCCTGGCCGCTCTCGGTGGTATTGAAGATCAGCGCCACCTGGCCGTCGATGATCGCATCGACCAGATGCGGGCGGCCCTCGCGCACCTTGTTGATGCGCCGGACTTCGAGCCCGGCAGCCTGCAGAAACGCCGCCGTGCCGCTAGTCGCGATCAGCGTAAAGCCCATCTCGACCAGGCTCCGGCCCAGCGGCACCATCGCCTTCTTGTCGGCGTCGCGCACCGAGATGAACACGTTGCCCGCATCGGGCAGCGGCACGCCGGCGGCGATCTGCGACTTGGCGAAGGCGCGGCCGAAGTCGGTGTCGATCCCCATCACCTCGCCGGTCGATTTCATCTCCGGGCCCAGCAGCACGTCGACGCCGGGGAAGCGGGCGAACGGGAACACCGCTTCCTTGACCGAGACATGGGCGAGCTTGCGCGCGGTGAGGCCGAAGCTCTTGAGCTTCTCGCCCGCCATCAGCCGCGCCGCGATCTTGGCGATCGGCACGCCGGTTGCCTTGGCAACGAATGGCACCGTGCGGCTGGCGCGCGGATTGACCTCGAGGATGTACACCTGGGCATTGCCGGCCTCGGTCTTGATCGCGAACTGGACGTTCATCAACCCGACCACGCCGAGCGCCTTGGCCAGCGCCACGGTCTGGCGCTCGATCTCGGCGATCACCCCGGCGCCGAGCGAGAACGGCGGCAGCGCGCACGCCGAATCGCCAGAGTGGATGCCGGCCTCCTCGATATGCTCCATGATGCCGGCGACATGGACGTCCTCGCCGTCGGCGAGCGCATCCACGTCGACCTCGACCGCGTCGGCGAGGAAGCGGTCGATCAGGATCGGCGCGCCGCCGAACAGCCGCACCGCCGCGCCGACATAGTCGCCGAGCCCCTGGCGGTCGCGGACGATCTCCATCGCCCGCCCGCCAAGCACGTAGGACGGGCGCACCAGCACCGGATAGCCCAGCCGCTCGGCGATCTCGAGCGCCTGCTCGACCGTGCGGCAGATGCCGTTGGGCGGCTGCTCGAGGCCGAGCCGGGTGAGCAGGCCCTGGAAGCGCTCGCGGTCCTCGGCCAGGTCGATGGCGTCGGGCGAGGTGCCGATGATCGGCAGCCCCGCCGCCTCGAGCGCGCGCGCGAGCTTGAGCGGCGTCTGGCCGCCATACTGCACCACCAGCCCCACGAGCCGGCCCGCGGACGCCTCGGCGCGCGCAATCCCGATCACGTCCTCGGCGGTCAGCGGCTCGAAGTACAGCCGGTCCGAGGTGTCGTAGTCGGTCGATACGGTCTCCGGGTTGCAGTTGATCATCACTGTCTCGAAGCCGGCCTGGCTGAGCGCGTAGGCGGCGTGCACGCAGCAATAGTCGAACTCGATGCCCTGGCCGATCCGGTTGGGGCCGCCGCCGAGGATGATCACCTTGTCGCGCGCGCTCGGCCGCGCCTCGGACTCGGGCGCATCGGGCGCCTCTACATCGCCCTCATAGGTCGCATACATGTAGGGCGTGCGGGAGTCGAACTCGGCGGCGCAGGTATCGACCCGCTTGTAGACCGGATGGACGCCGAGCCGCGCGCGCAGCGCCGCCACCTCCGCCTCGCTCCGGCCGGTGAGCTCGGCGAGACGTGCGTCGGAGAAGCCCATCCGCTTGAGCTCGGCGAGCCCGCGCGCCCCGTCCGGCAGGCCGTTCGCGCGCACTGCCGCCTCGGCCGCGACGATGCCCCCGATCTGGCGCAGGAACCACGGGTCGTAGCGGCAGGCGCGGTTGACGTCGGCCACCGACAGCCCTTCGCGCAGCGCCTGGGCGATGACCAGCACCCGGTCGGGGCTCGGGCGGGCAAGCGCGGCCAGGATCGCGTCGCGGTCGCCGCCGGGGATGTAGCCCGGGATCTCGACCTCGTTGAGCCCGGTGAGACCGGTCTCCATCGAGCGCAGCGCCTTCTGCAGCGATTCGGCGAAGCTGCGCCCGATCGACATGGCCTCGCCGACCGACTTCATCGCCGTGGTCAACAGCGGCTCGGTGCCGGGGAACTTCTCGAAGGTAAAGCGCGGCACCTTGGTCACCACGTAGTCGATGGTCGGCTCGAACGAGGCCGGGGTGACGCCGGTGATGTCGTTCTGGATCTCGTCGAGCGTGTAGCCGACCGCGAGCTTGGCCGCGACCTTGGCGATCGGGAAGCCGGTCGCCTTCGAGGCGAGCGCGGACGAGCGCGAGACGCGCGGGTTCATCTCGATCACCACCATCCGGCCCGAGTCGGGATCGACCGCGAACTGCACGTTCGAGCCGCCGGTCTCGACGCCGATTTCGCGCAGCACCGCGATCGAGGCGGTGCGCATGATCTGGTATTCCTTGTCGGTCAGGGTCAGCGCCGGCGCCACCGTGATGCTGACGCCGGTATGCACCCCCATCGGGTCGACGTTCTCGATCGAGCAGACGATGATGCAGTTGTCCGCGCGGTCGCGGATCACCTCCATCTCGTACTCCTTCCAGCCCAGCACCGACTGCTCGATCAGCACCTCGCCCGCGGGCGAGGCGTCGAGCCCGCCGGCGACGATCTGGTCGAACTCCTCGCGGTTGAAGGCGACGCCGCCGCCGGTGCCGCCGAGGGTGAACGAGGGGCGGATGATCAGCGGCAGGCCGATCTCGTCGAGCGCCCGCCGCGCCTCCTCGGGCGCGTGCGCGACCAGGCCGCGCGGCGTCTCCAGCCCGATATTGGCCATCGCCGCCTGGAACAGGTCGCGGTCCTCGGCCTTGGCGATCGCCTCGCGGCTGGCGCCGATCAGCTCGATCCCGTAGCGGGCGAGCGTGCCGTTCTCGGCGAGCGCGAAGGCGACGTTGAGCGCGGTCTGCCCGCCCATGGTCGGCAGCAGCGCGTCGGGCCGCTCGCGGGCGATGATCTTGGCCACCATCTCGGGCGTGATCGGCTCGATATAGGTGGCGTCCGCCATGCCCGGGTCGGTCATGATGGTCGCCGGGTTCGAGTTCACCAGCACCACCCGGTAGCCCTCGGCCTTGAGCGCCTTGCACGCCTGGGTGCCCGAGTAGTCGAACTCGCACGCCTGGCCGATCACGATCGGGCCCGCGCCGATGATCAGGATCGAAGAGATGTCCTCGCGCCGTGGCATG
>DASWHU010000323.1:0-6192 GCA_036398035.1 Alphaproteobacteria bacterium
GACGATCCTGAGCAGGTGCGGCTTGGCGGCGTCGAGCACCGCCTGCTGGAGGAGGCGGCCGCTGGCGCCGCTCTCGGCGAAGCCGGCGGTGATGATGATCGCGGCCTTGGTGCCGCGCGCGCCGAGCTCGCCGATGATGCCGGGCACCGTGTCGGGGGGCGTGCCGATGACCGCGAGCTCGGGCACCAGCGGCAGGCTGGCGACGTCGGGATAGGTGAGCACGCCCTCGATCGCCTGGTAGTGCGGATTGACCGGCATGACCGGGCCGGCGAAGCCGGCGCGGAACAGGTTGCGTGCCACCACCGAGCCGACCGTCCCGGGCCGCTGGCTGGCGCCGATCAGCGCCACCGAAGCCGGCTTGAACATGAACTGGAGATTGCGGATGGTCATGCCGGTTTCCCCACGTCGCACCAACACAGGTAAAGGAAACGCGGCGCCGGTTGAACGACAGAATGCGACATGATCAGATTTCCCGCGCCATGAAAGTCGAGACACGCGGTCGCTGGCCGATCATCCGCAAGCGCCCCGGCGGGGGTGCGGCGGCGAACCTCGCCGACTATGACCGGGCGCGCGCGTCGTTTTCGTGGGCCGCGGCGCGCGCCGAGCTCGACGGGCTGCCCGGCGGCCGCGGCCTGAACATCGCCCACGAGGCCGTCGACCGCCACGCCGCGGGCTCGTTGCGCGACCAAATCGCGCTGCGCTGGCTCGGGCGCGACGGCACCGTGCGCGATCACAGCTATCGCGACCTCGCCGCGCTCAGCGGCCGCTTCGCCAATCTGCTGCAGGGCCTCGGCGTCGCCAAGGGCGAGCGCGTGTTCGCGCTCTCCGGGCGCGTGCCCGAGCTGTACGTCGCCGCGCTCGGCACCCTCAAGGCGGGCAGCGTGTTCTGCCCGCTGTTCTCGGCCTTCGGGCCGGAGCCGATCCACGCCCGCATGTCGATCGGCGGCGCCAAGGTGCTGGTCACCAGCGACCGCCTCTACCGGCGCAAGGTCGCCGGCTTGCGCGACTCCTTGCCCGAGCTCGAGCACGTGCTGATCTTCGGCCACGACGGCGCGTTGCCCGACGGTCCCGGCATCCACGACCTGCATGCGCTCATGGATGCGGCCGACGCCGAGTTCGAGATCCCGCCCACCGAGCCTGAGGACATGGCGCTGCTGCACTTCACCAGCGGCACCACGGGCAAGCCCAAGGGCGCGGTCCACGTCCACGGCGCGGTCGTCGCCCACCACGCCACCGGCCGCTTCGCCCTCGACCTGCGCGCGGGCGACGTGTTCTGGTGCACCGCCGATCCGGGCTGGGTTACCGGCACCTCCTACGGCATCATCGCGCCGCTCGCCATCGGCGCGACCATGATCGTCGACGAGGGCGAGTTCGACGCCGAGCGCTGGTATCGCATCCTCGAGGCCGAGAAGGTCGCCGTGTGGTACACCGCGCCGACGGCGATCCGGATGATGATGAAGCTGGGCGCTGAGCTGCCGCGCACGTTCGACCACTCAAGCCTGCGCTTCATGGCCAGCGTCGGCGAGCCGCTCAACCCCGAAGCGGTGGTGTGGGGGCAGGACGCCTTCGGCATGCCGTTTCACGACAACTGGTGGCAGACCGAGACCGGCGGCATCATGATCGCCAACTACGCCGCCATGGACATCAAGCCGGGTTCCATGGGCAAGCCGCTGCCCGGCATCGAGGCGGCGATCGTCGCGCGCGGCGAGGGCGGCACGGTGCGCGTGATCGACGCGCCGGACGAGGACGGCGAGCTCGCGCTCAAGCCCGGCTGGCCGTCGATGTTCCGCGCCTATCTGCACGAGGACGAGCGCTATCGCAAATGCTTCGCCGGCGGCTGGTACCTCACCGGCGACCTCGCCCGGCGCGATGGCGACGGCTACTATTGGTTCGTCGGCCGCGCCGACGACGTGATCAAGACCGCTGGCCACATGGTCGGGCCGTTCGAGGTGGAGAGCGCGCTGATGGAGCATGCGGCGGTGGCCGAGGCCGGGGTGATCGGCATGCCCGACCCGATCGCCGGCGAGGTGGTCAAGGCGTTCGTGGCCCTCAAGCCGGGCCATGAATGGAGCGCGGCGCTCGAGCGCGAGCTTCTCGCCCACGCCCGCCGCCTGCTCGGGCCGGCGGTGGCGCCCAAGGAGATCGCGTTCAAACCGGACCTGCCCAAGACGCGCAGCGGCAAGATCATGCGCAGGCTGTTGAAGGCGCGCGAGCTCGGCCTGCCCGAGGGCGACATCTCGACCCTGGAGGGCGGCGCGTGAGCTCCGGCGCGACGCCGCCCGCCGCCCTCGAGCGCACGCACGCGCTCGAGCTGCTGCACGGCATGGTGCGCATCCGCCGCTTCGAGGAGGCCTGCGCCGAGCATTACAGCGCCGGCAGCATCCGCGGCTTCCTGCATCTCTACATCGGCGAGGAGGCGATCGCCGTCGGGGTGATGCGCGCGCTCGAGCCCGCCGATTCGGTGATCGCCACCTATCGCGAGCACGGGCACGCGCTCGCGCGCGGCATTCCTGCGGCCAAGATCATGGCCGAGATGTTCGGCAAGCAGGAGGGCTGCAGCCGGGGCCGCGGTGGCTCGATGCACCTGTTCGACGCGGCGACGCGCTTCTATGGCGGCAACGCCATCGTCGGCGGCGGGCTGCCGCTGGCGGTGGGCCTTGCGCTTGCCGACAAGATGCAGGGCCGGCCGCAGCTCGCGGCGTGCTTTTTCGGCGAAGGCGCGGTCGCCGAAGGCGAGTTCCACGAATCGCTCAACCTGGCCGCGCTGTGGCGCCTGCCGGTGCTGTTCCTTTGTGAGAACAATCTCTACGCCATGGGCACGCGCCTCGACCTGTCCGAGGCCCAGACCGACATCGCGCTGAAAGCGCGCAGCTACGGCATCGAGGCCGAGTCGGTCGACGGCATGGACGTGCTCGCGGTCGAGGCGGCGGCCGCGCGCGCGGCGGCGGCGGTGCGCGCGGGCGCGGGCCCCTGTCTGCTCGAGCTGCGCACCTATCGCTTCCGCGCCCATTCGATGTTCGATCCCGAGCTCTACCGCGACAAGGCCGAGGTCGAGGAATGGAAGAAGCGCGGCCCGGTGGTCGCGTTCATCGCCTCTCTCAAGGAGCTCGGCCTCGCCACGGAGGGCGACCTCGCGGATATCGAGGCGCGTGTTGCGGCCGAGGTCGAAAACGCCGTCGCCTACGCCGAGGCCGGCAGCTGGGAGCCGGTGGAGGACCTGCTGCGCGACGTCTACACGGAGCCGGCGGCGCAATGACCGCGGCGGCAAACAAGCCGAAGGTTCGCACGCTCAGCTTCCGCGAGGCGCTGCGCGAGGCGTTGCGCGAGGCGCTGGCGGCGGATTCGCGCGTGTTCCTGATGGGCGAGGACGTCGGCCGCTACGGCGGCTGCTACGCGGTGAGCAAGGGGCTGCTGGCCGAGTTCGGGCCCGAGCGCGTCCGCGACACGCCGCTGTCGGAGTCGGCCTTCGTCGGCGCCGGCATCGGCGCCGCGCTCGGCGGCATGCGCCCGATCGTCGAGATCATGACCGTCAACTTCAGCCTTCTCGCGCTCGACCAGATCGTCAACAACGCCGCCACCATCCGGCACATGTCGGGCGGCCAGTTCTCCATCCCGCTGGTGATCCGCATGGCCACCGGCGCCGGCCGCCAGCTCGCCGCCCAGCACTCGCACAGCCTGGAGGGCTGGTACGCGCACATCCCCGGCATCCGCGTGGTCACCCCGGCCACGCTCGAGGACGCGCGCGGCATGCTCGCCAGCGCGCTCGCCTGCCCCGACCCGGTGCTGATGTTCGAGCACGCCGGCCTCTACAACATGGAGGGCGAGCTCAGGCCGGACGCCGGCCCGGTCGACATCGACCGCGCGGCCGTGCGCCGCCGCGGCGCGGACGTCACTCTGATCACCTATGGCGGCAGCCTGCACAAGACGCTCGACGCCGCCGAGCGGCTCGCCGCAGGCGGCGTCGACGCCGAGGTGATCGACCTGCGCACGTTGCGTCCGCTGGACCAGGAGACGATCGTCGAGTCGGTCAGGCGCACCCGGCGGGCGGTGATCGTCGACGAGGGCTGGCGCAGCGGCGGCGTGTCGGCGGAGATCAGCGCGCGCATCATGGAGGCGGCGTTCTACGACCTCGACGCGCCGGTCGGGCGCGTGTGCGGCGAGGAAGTGCCGATCCCCTACGCCAAGCATCTCGAGGACGCGGCGCTGCCCCAGCCCGACAAGATCGTCGCCGCGGCGCAGGCGACCTTGGGCGGCTAGCGGCCGTGGCCGAGTTCCGCATGCCCTCGCTCGGCGCCGACATGGAGGCGGGGACGCTGGTCGAGTGGCGCGTCGCGCCCGGCGACCGGGTCGCGCGCGGCGACATCGTCGCCGTGGTCGAGACCCAGAAAGGGGCGATCGAGGTCGAGATCTTCGACGACGGCGAGATCGAGAGCCTGCTGGTCGAGCCGGGCGAGAAGGTCCCGGTCGGCACGCCGCTCGCGCGACTCAGCGGCGGCGCGGCGGGAGAGACGGCGGTGCGGCCGGTACCCGAACCGCGCGCCGAGGCGAAGCCCCCCACGCTGCCGCCGCGCCCGACGCCGGCGGCGCCCGCGGCCGGGGCGGGGCGCCTGCGCTCCTCGCCCGCGGCGCGCCGGCGCGCGGCGGCGTTGGGGGTCGAGCTGGCGGCGGTCGCCGGCAGCGGGCCGCAGGGCGCGATCACGGTCGCCGACGTCGAGGCCGCCGCGGGCGCCGCGGCCAAGCCCGCACCCGCGGGCGAGCGCCGCAAGGGGATGCGCGAGGCGATCGCCGCCGCCATGTCGCGCGCCAAGCGCGAGATCCCGCACTACTACTTGGCCGCCACCATCGACCTGGCGCCGGCGCTCGCCTGGCTCGAGGCCGAGAACGACCATCGGCCGCCGACGGAGCGGCTCCTCTACTCGGTACTTCTCCTCAAGGCGGTGGCGCGCGCGCTGCGCGACTTCCCCGAGCTCAACGGCTTCTATGCCGACGGCGAGCGCCGGGCGAGCGAGGCGATCCACGTCGGCGTCGCCATCGCGCTGCGCGGCGGCGGCCTGATCGCGCCGGCGCTGGCCGACACCGACGGCAAGGACGTGGCCACGCTCATGCGCGAGTTCCGCGACCTGGTCGCGCGCGCCCGCGTCGGCGGCCTGCGCAGCTCCGAGCTGGGCGCCGCGACGATCACCGTCACCAGCCTCGGCGAGCGCGGCGTCGAGACCATCTTCCCGGTCATCTACCCGCCGCAGGTGGCGATCGTCGGCTTCGGCTCGGTGGTCGAGCGGCCGTGGTCGCTGGCGGGCGAGATCGTTTCGCGGCGGCTGATCACCGCCAGCCTCGCCGCCGACCACAGGGTCAGCGACGGCCACCGCGGCGCGCTGTTCCTGGAGCGGCTGGCCGACCTGTTGAAGGAGCCCGAGAAGCTATGACCGAGGACGAGATCAGGACCGCGGTGGTCGAGCAGCTGGTGAGCGTCGCCCCGGACATCGACGCCGGCGACATCGACCCGGCGGCGAGCTTCCGCGACCAGTTCGACATCGATTCGATGGACTTCCTCAACTTCGTCATCGCGCTGCACGAGCGCCTCGGTGTCGACATCCCGGAGATCGACTATCCGAAGCTGTCGAGCCTCGACGGCTGCGTCGCGTACCTGGCGGGCAAGCTCGCCCAAGGCGCCGCGCCGTGATCGAGCGCTAGGCGGCAGCCCCTTACCTGCCGCCTCCCGCGCGCGGGAAGGCAATCGCATACGCGTCGGTTGCTTGTTTGGATGGTGCCCTATGTCCGGGCCTCTTTCGACTCACGCGGAGGCGCAGAGGGCGCGGAGTTCGTGTGACTCGGAGCTGCCCAGCACCCGGCACTCTCGCCTTGTGCACTCGTTCACCCGCGCGCGGCGGTTCGGTGCGGGCGCGGCCATGTCGGCGCGGAGCTCGCGACTAGTGCGATATGATTCTATGCCCGATCATCCTTGACCGGTCACCCCGGCCAAGGCGCGAATCGCCGCGAGCTGGGGTCCATCCCGCCGCTTGCACGAGCGCCTGATTAGCTGCAAAGGCGTACGGACCCCGGATAACGGCTTCGCCGTTTCCGGGGTGACGACTTAGAAAATCCCAGCGATTCGAGCAAATATCATCCCGTTCTAATCGTCGCGGCGCCAGCTGCCCCTGAGGAAGTAGCCTTCCTTGTCGTAGTCGAAATCGA
>DASWHU010000324.1:0-1986 GCA_036398035.1 Alphaproteobacteria bacterium
GGTCTGCTTGGCGACCGCGCGCGCATGGTCGCGCACGAACTTGAAGTGCGCGACCATCGGGTGGCCGGAGAAGCCGATCCTGCCGGCCACGCGCAGGCCGCGGGCCGCGGTCTCGATGCCGCCGTGGAACTTGATGCCGTGCGGGGTGGCGAAGCTCTCGATGCCGTCGAGGCGCTCGAGGAAGTCGTAGTGCCACATCGAGCGGCGGTACTCGCCGTCGGTGGCGCATCGCAGCCCGACCTCGGCCTGGCGGGCGATCGCGGCCTCGATGCACCGGTCCTCGACCGCGCCGAGCTCGTCCGCGCCGATCCTGCCCGCCGCGCGCGAGGCGCGCACGGCCGCAAGCTCTGCCGGGCGCAACAGGCTGCCGACGTGGTCGGCGCGGAACGGCGGCGCGATCGCGGCCACGCTCGGCGCCGCTCAGTTGCCGGCGTACTTGGCGACCAGCGCCTGCGCCTCCGCGTACAACGCGGCGCCGTCGAGGCCCCGGTCATTCATCTCGGCGATCCAGCCGTCGATCACCGGCTGCGCCGCGGCCTTCCAGCGCGCGGTCTCGGCCTGGTCGAGCACCACGATGTCGTTGCCGCGCGCGACCGCGATCTCCTTGGCCGGCGGGTCGCCCTCGTCCATCACCCGCCCCGCCCAGGCGGAGGTCTCCAGACCCGAGTTGTCGTCGATCACCTTTTTCAGGTCGGGCGGCAGGCGGCCGTAGGAGTCCTTGTTCATGGCGAACACGAACACCGCGGTGTACAGCCCGCGCGTGCCCGAGAACTCGGTGTGGGTATTGACCAGCTCGGCGATGTGCAGCGGCGCGGTGATCTCCCACGGGATCACGGTGCCGTCGATGACCCCGCGCGACAGCGCCTCGGGCAGCGCCGGCACCGGCATGCCGACCGGGGTGGCGCCGAGCGAATCCAGGAGCTTGATGATCATGCGCGAGGGCCCGCGCAGCTTCTTGCCCGCCATGTCCTCGAGGCGGTGGATGCCGGCGCCCTTGACGTGCAACAGCCCCGGGCCGTGGACGTGCATGCCAAGCACGTGGACATCGGCGAACTCGCCGGTCAGGTGGCGCTCATAGAACTCCCACAGCGCGCGCGAGGTGGCCTCGCCCGAGGCCGGCATGAACGGCAGCTCGAACACCTCGGACTCAGGGAACCGGCCCGGGGTGTAGCCGGCCACGGTCCAGACGATGTCGACCACGCCGTCCTTGGCCTGGTCGTAGAGCTGCGGCGGCTTGCCGCCGAGCTGCATCGAGGGGTAGTGCTCGATCTTGATCCGCCCGCCCGACTCGCGCTCGACCTTGTCGATCCAGGGGACGAGGAAGTGCGCCGGAATCTGCGCTTCCGGCGACAACATCTGGTGCAGGCGAAGCGTCACGTCCGCTGCCGAGGCCGCCCCCGCGAGGCCCGCCCAGGCCAGCGCCCCGGCGAGCGCCAGGCCCGCCCTCGACCACCGAACCGCCGTCATCGCCGCCTCCTGCCGTGAGCCCTCCCCAACCGGCGTCTTGGCGCGCCGGCGCCCCGTTCCGTACCACCTAAGCCCGGCAAAATCCAACCGGCGCGCGGAACTCAGGCGGCGACCTGGACGTCGAGGAGGGCCTGGCGGCGCTCGGTCCTGACCACCTCGACCGCTTCGGCGAGCGCCGCCGGCAGCTCGGCGCCGTCCTCGACCCGCTTGGCCCAGCCGCGGCTGGCCTCGGCGATCTTGACGAAGTCGGGCGAGGGGGCGAGCGAGATCAGCGGCATGCGGTTCGCGCGCGCAGCGAACCCCGAGGGGTAGACCTCGAGGGCGCCGCGCCGCACCGCGTTCCACGATGCGTTGTTGAGGATCACCACCAGGGCCGGCAGCGCCAGCGACTCCGCGATCTGGTGGCAGGCGACCGGGTTGGCGAACATGTAGGCGCCGTCGCCGACGCTCGCCACCACCAGCCGGTCGCGGTCGGCGAGGCAGAGGCCGAGCGCAGCCGGGAAGCCCCAGCCGAGGCCG
>DASWHU010000325.1:0-6320 GCA_036398035.1 Alphaproteobacteria bacterium
CGGTCCACCGCACCCCGAATCCTGCCGGTATCGGGTTCCTTGAAATACACTTTTCGGTCCGCGACATACAGTGTTGTGCCGGCCCAAAGATCATCCCGCAGCCGGCTCAGCTCGGAGGCAGCCTGCCGCAGGTGCTGTAGCGACACGCGATAGTCCTTGCGGAGGATGGCGAGCGTCTTGAGGCCAACTACATCACGAAAGGAGTAGACACGACTGTACGGGCTGCGCCGGTTCTCGTAACCATAACGCGGGCTGAAAAATCCCGTTTTGTCCCAGTAGCGGAGCTGACCTTTGGACAGGCCGGTCAGCCGTTCGACGTGGCTCTCACTGAACGCACGAACAACATTGTCGCCTTCCATGCTTGTCCCTGCGCGCATGTCGGAGCGTTTCATCCCTGTTGCCCCGGGAACCCGATCGTTACTTCGCCGGCAGCGGCGCCGGGGCGTCCTCGCGGTAGGTCTCGAAGTGGCGCTTGGTGCGGGTCGCCTGGTAGTCGTAGATCGAGCCGACGCCGGGCGGCTGCGGCTGCGGGATGCGCACCGGCGCGGCCTCCATGCGCGGCTCGAGGCACAGCTCGCCCGCGACCATGCGCGAGCGGAACTCGTCGAGGTCGATCCACTTGGTGGCGGTTCCCGCGAGCGGCCAGGCGTCGGCCGCCATCAGCTCGAACAGCAGCAGCCGGCGGTCGGCGCCGGAGCGGTTGAGGCTCGAGCCGTGCACCATCAGCGCGTGGTGGATGCTGATCGAGCCGCGCCGGCCCTTGAGCTTGACCGCCTTCGAGATGTCGAGCCCCGCGCCTGCCACGTCGAAGGCGCCGCGGAAGAAGCCGCCGTCGTGATGGTCGTAGACCGGGCCCTTGTGGCTGCCGGGAAGCACCATCAGCGGGCCGTTGTCCTCGGTCATGTCGTCGAGCATCACGCCCACCGCCAGCACGTCGGTGTTGGTGTGGGGATAGAACGCCCAGTCCTGGTGCCAGTCGACCGGAGCCCCGTACTCGGCCGACTTCATGTTGAGCTTGGTCCCCTGCAGGCGGATGTCCGGCCCGACCAACTGGCCGACGAGGGTGACGATCTCGGCCGAGCGCAGCGCCGCGTCGACCGCCGGGCAGTGCTTGTGCGGCTGCTTGATCCGGCGCACCCGCGGCCGGTCCGCCCGGTGCGTGTCCTCGAGGTCGTAGATGTCGTTGCTCTTGGCCACCGCGCGCGCGCCGTCGATGACGCGCGCGATGTCGCGGTCGATCGCCGCCAGCACCGCCTCGGACAACAGGTCCGCGACGACGACGTAGCCCTGATCGCGATAGTGCGCGATCTCCTGCTCGCTCAGCCTGCGCGTGGTCATGCTCGTGTGCCTCGATCACGGCCCGTGGTCCGCGGCGGCACCCGGGCGGGGATGATCGATAACGATAGCAAGCCGGGCCGCGCCCGGTCAACGCCGCGCCCCGATCACGGCCCGGCGCGGCCGGGAAAGTTGAGATTGGCGCTGCCAGAGCCAATCTTATCTGCTAAGACCGGCGGCGCGCGCCGCCATGGTAGCGCCGGCCGATCCCTCAACCAGGACGTGACGCAGCGGGCATGGAGGTAGGTGGGGCGATCCTGGTCACGGGTGGCGCCGGTTACGTCGGCAGCCACGTCTGCAAGGCGTTGGCGGGCGCCGGCTACCTGCCCCTGACCTACGACGATCTCAGCACCGGCCGGCGCGAGCTGGTCAAGTGGGGTCCGCTCGAGCACGGCGACGTTGCCGACCGCGGGCGCCTGGCCGAGGTGTTCCTGCGCACCCGCCCGCGGGCGGTGATTCACTTGGCCGCGCTGGTCGTCGATGCCGGCCCGAACTTCGAGCCCGATAACTATTATACGACTAACGTTGCCGGCAGCGTCAGCCTGCTCAGGGCGATGGCCGAGGCCGGGATCGTGCACCTGGTCTATTGCAGCGCCGCCGCGGTCTACGGCGTGCCGGAATCCGTGCCGGTGGCCGAGGATCATCCGCTGGATGCGATCACGCCCTACGGCACCAGCAAGCTGATGGTCGAGCGCACGATCCCCGATTTCGCCAGCGCCCACCACATGAGCTGGATCGCGCTCAGGGTGTTCAATGCCATCGGCGCCGATGCGGAGGGCGACGCCGGCGAGTGGCACCAGCGCGAGACCCACCTGGTCCCCAGCGCGATCGAGGCGGCGATGGGCGAGCGCGCGGTGCTGCAGGTGTACGGCACCGACTACGGCACCGTCGACGGCACCGCGGTACGCGACTTCGTGCACGTCTCGGACATCGCCGAGGCGCACCTGCTGGCGCTCGGCCACGTGCTCGCCGGCAGGCGACCGGCCGCGGTCAACATCGGCTCGGGCCGGGGCCACTCGGTCAGTCAGGCGATCGACGCCGTCGAGCAGGTGACCGGGCGCAGCGTGCCGGTGCGCGCGGCGCCGCCCAGGCCGGGCGACGCGCCGGTGCTGGTCGCCGACCGCGGGCGGGCGGCGAAGCTGCTGGGGTGGCGGCCGCGCCACGGCGACCTGGTCGAGGCGGTGACCACCGCCTGCCGCTGGCACGCGGGCCACAAGGTGCGCTGATGCGCACGCCGCCCGCCGCCCCCGCGGGCACGCGCATCTACGCCATCGGCGACATCCACGGCCGCGCCGACCTGCTCGGCGAGCTCTACCGCCTGATCGCGGCCGATGCCGCGGCGGTGCGCGGCGCCGGGCGCCGCGTGGTGGTCCATATCGGCGACTACATCGACCGCGGGCCCGACAGCCGCGGCGTCATCGAGCTCTGCCTCGCGCACCCGCTCGCCGGTTTCTTGCCGGTCTATCTCAAGGGCAATCACGAGCAGATGATGCTCGACTACCTCGACGGCCGCAACGACGGCCGGCTGTGGGTCATGAACGGCGGCGGCGAAACGCTGACCAGCTACGGCATCGATCCGGAGACGACGTTAGGGCCGCCGGTGCGCGCGGCGCTCACCTCGGCGCTGCCCGAAGGCCATCGCGCCTTCCTCGACCACCTGGCGCTGAGCGCACGCTTCGGCGACTACCTGTTCGTCCACGCCGGCATCGACCCCGAGCGGGCGATCGACGACCAGGACGAGGACGACATGATCTGGATCCGTCAGCCGTTCCTGTCCTCGACCACGGACTTCGGCTGCGTGGTAGTGCACGGCCACACCATCACCCGCGCCCCGGCGGTGCGCGCCAACCGCATCGGCATCGACACCGGCGCGTTCGGCTCAGGGGTGCTGACCGCGCTGGTGCTCGACGGCGCGGACCGGGCGTTCCTGCACACCGGCCGCTAGCGGGTGATCGGCGCGCAGGCGATGCGCGCACCGGCGCCGCCGATCGGCTGGGTCATGTGATCGTCGGGGGCCTCGTGGATCACCAGCGCCGAGCCGTCGTCGTCGAGCAGTGCCGCGTCGTCGTTTGTCAGCCTCACCCGGGTGGTGAACAGCTCGACGTCGGCCGAGCCGTCGCGCTGAACGATCAGGTTGGGCAGGTCGGCGTTGTCGGGGCCGTTCGGGTTGAGCAGGCCATGCTCGCGGTTGGCGACGTTGATGTGGCCGCCCGACATCTTGAAGGTGCCGACGTCGCTGCAGTCCCCGACCTGGTGCAGGTGCATCCCGTGCTGGCCGGGCGGCAGGCCGCGGGGGGCGATCTGGATGCGCAGCAACACGCCCTGGGGCGCGGCCGTGGCCATGACCGTGCCGATCGAATCGCCGTTGGCGGCGACGATGTTGCCGGTCGCCATATCGGCGGCGGCCGGTCCGGCGGCAAGCGTCGCCGCCGCGGCGGCGAACAGCAGATGTCTGGCGGATGCGCGTGACATGGACTCCACTCCCTGGTTTCGGCGACCATCGGCCGCGACGGCGCAATCGTCGCCGTCGGCCGCGCCCGGGTCAACCGCCGCCCGCCCCGCGCCCCGGCCGGCTTGCGTGGCGCGGCGGGCTCTGGGTTAGACTGGCCGGACACGGAGCCATTGTAGCGGGGAGATCGCGCCATGGCCGCAAGGCCGTTCACCGCCCGGAGCTTCCTGATCCGCTGGCTGGTCGCGGTGGGGCTGGTGCTGGCGACCTTCAACACCACCAGGTTCTCGTTCTATCGCTGGGTCGGCGACGTCGAGGCGGGCAGCTGGCCGCTGAAGCTGGTCGTCGGCCTGGTGCTGGTGATGCTCTATATCGTCTACCTGCGCGCGACCTGGCTGTCGATCGGGCCGATCGGGGTCGGGCTGGTGCTGGCGTTCTTCGGCGCGGTGATCTGGCTGATGATCCACTGGGGGCTGCTCGATCCCGGCCAGGCCAAGGTCATGACCTATGTGGTGCTGGTCGTGATCGCGACCGTGATGGCGGTCGGCATCTCGTGGTCGCACATCCGCCGCCGGGTGACCGGCCAGGCCGATGCCGACATCGTCGGCGACTGACCGCCTCGCCGGCGGCCCCACCGCCTCCCGGCGGGCGGTGCTGCGCGGGCTCGCCGCGAGCGCGGTCCTTGGCCTCGCCCGGCCGGCCGCGGCGGCGGCCCCCGCGGCGGCGGCCGCGGTCTACTTCGTGCCCGGCTACGCGCCCGAGCTCGCCTTCTTCCGCGGCCGGCCGGTGACCGAGCAGCCCGCGTTCACCCGCCCGCTGCCGCGCGGCTATGACGGCCCCCTCACCCTGGTCACGCGCATCGACGAGGCGGCCGGCGCGGTGCGGCGGGCGTTGATGCCGGTCGCCGGCCACCAGATCGCGGTCGCCCCCGGGGCTGGGCCGGCGCTGTTCTGCAGCCTCAACGGCGGCCATTTCGCCGCCTTCGATGCGGACGCCCTGGAGCTGGTCGCCGTCCGCCGCCACGGCGACGGCTTCATCGGCGGCGGCCACGCGGCGTTCCTCGACGGCGGGCGGACCTGCGTGGTGGTCGAGCGCCGCGCCTTCGGCCCCTATTCCGGCCGGCCTGAGGACCATTACGGGCGGCTGGTAATCTGCGATGGCGCCACACTCGATCCGCTCGAGGCGCTGTCCTGCTTCGGCGTCGCGCCGCACGAGGTCGCGATCACGCACGACGCGCGCTACGCCGTGGTCGCCAACTACGGCAAGGCCAGCTGGCCCGAAGGAGCCACGGGCGAGGCGCTGGCCGAGGTGGTCGAGCCGTCGCTGACCGTGATCGAGCTCGCCAGCGGCCGCCTGGTCGACAAGGCGCCGAGCACCGGCCCCGGCCTCGAGCTCCGCCACGTCGCGGCGCACGGGCTGGACCGGGTGTTCGCCATCCAGGCGCAGCTCGTCGCCTTCGCCGCGGCCGAGCAGACCATGTCCGACTGGGACGGGGTCTACGAGGCGGACGTCTGGTCGGCGGGCCCCGACCTCGGCTATTTGCCGGCGCCGCTCGCGCGCTTCGACCTCGACCGCGATCCGCCGCGGGCCGCACCGTCGATCACCGCAGACGCGCGCCTGATGCGCTACGGCCAGAGCATCGTCTACGACCCGGTTCACGACCAGGCGATCGCCACCTACCCGACGCGGCATTGCGTGGTGGCGTTCGACGGCGCGACCGGCGCCGTCCGCCACGTGCTCCATACCGACGGCATCGGGCTCAGGCAGCCGCGCGGCTTGGCATTGCATCCGGACGGGCGCCATTACGCGGTCTCGGGCTACTGGCACGATATCGCGGTCATCGAGCGCGGATCGCACCGGCCGGTGCCCGGGCGCGCGCAGCACGCCACCCTGTTCGGCCACAGCCACATGACCGCGGCGGCGGCGAAACGCGGGTAAGCTGCACCGGTTCGCGGGGCGGGAAAAGGGAGGCGAGAGATGATCGGACTTCGCGTCGGCATGCCGGCGGCGGCGGCGGTGCTGTGTGCGGTCGCCGCGCTCGCCGAGCCGCTGCCGTCGGCTGCGCCCGAAGAGGTGGGCCTGTCGGGCGCGCGCCTGGCGCAGATCGGCGAGGTGATGGGCGCCGGCATCGAGGCCGGCGAGATCCCGGGCGCGGTGGTGCTGGTCGTGCGCCACGGGCGCGTCGCCTACTACGAGGCGTTCGGCTGGCGCGACCGCGCGAGTGGTGCGCCGATGGCGCGCGATGCGATCTTCCGCATCTACTCGATGACCAAGCCGCTGGTCAGCGTCGGCGCGATGATGTTGCACGAGCAGGCGCGGTTGTACCCGTCCGAGCCGCTGGCCAAGTACGTGCCCGCGTTCGAGACCATGGCGGTCGGGGTGGAGAGCTTCGACCCGGTCACCGGCCGCCAGGGCTTCCATACCGAGCCTGCGCGCCGCGCCATCACCATCCACGACCTGCTCCGCCACACCTCGGGCCTGACCTACGGCTTCTTCGGCACCTCGCGGGTCAAGGACATGATCAAGGAGGCGGGCC
>DASWHU010000326.1:0-5462 GCA_036398035.1 Alphaproteobacteria bacterium
CGCGGAAGTCGCGCTTGCGGGCGCTGTCGGGGAAATAGAACATGCGCCGCGGGTAGCTCTCGCCGGCGACCTGGTCGTCGAGGGTGACGGTGGTCAGGAACCCCTGCGCATCGAGCACCTGCCACTGGCGGAGGCTGAGCGGCTCGGCGTCGAACACCAGGGTCACGCGGCCCTCGTCGGCGCGCTCGCGGTCGACCAGGGTGACGCGCACCAGCCCGGCGCCGACCTCGAGCGAGGTCACCGCGACCTCGCCGCTGAGCTTGACGTCGTCCTCGAGCAGGAACCGGAACGGGCCAGTGCCGAGCGGCACGTGGCTGACCTGGTCGAGCTCGGCGTCGTAGTAGATCAGCCAGGTGCCGTCGGCGACCACCAGGATGTCGGTCGGCGGCGCATACTCGATGCGCGCATGCCCCGGGCGCGCGAGCCACAGCACGCCGTGGTCCTCGCTGCCGTCGGCGTTGGCCTGGGTGAAGCGGGCGCGGAGCGTGGTCAGGCCGTCGAGATAGCCCTCGATGCGCGCCAGCAGCGCGCGGTCCGCCTCGGGCAGCGGCGCAGGCGTCGCCGCCTGCGCCCAGGCCGAGGCCGCCGGAGCGAGCGCGAGGCCGGCGGCGAGCAGCCCGGCGATGAAGTTGCGCCTGTGCATCGCCGCAATGTGTGGGCGTGCGCGCCGCGGCGCAAGGCGCGGACACGGCGGTCAGTGGCCGGCGACCTTGACCACGGCGACGGTGGCGTCGTCGTCGGCGCGGTCGTAGCGGTCGAGCAGCAGGCGCGCCGCCGCCGCCGCCGGCACCCCGCGCACCTCGTTCGCCCAGCGCCAGTCCCAGCGCGCGGCGACGCCGTCCGAGTAGAGCACGAAGATGTCGTCGGGCCGGAACGCGCGCACCGTGATCAGGGAGACCGGCGTGCCGACGCCGAGCGTGCCGCGGCGCAGCGGGTCGCGCGAGGACACCCCCTCGCGCCAGCGGCGCAGCACGACGTTGCCGACCGCGGCATGCTCGACCAGCCCGCGCACGCAGTCGAAGCGCAGCACCGACAGCACCACGCCGAGGCAGTCGCGGCAGGCCTCGCCGGTGCCGGCGATCATGCGGTCGAGCTCGAGCTGGCGCTGGCCCTCGAGGTAGCGGCGCGCCGCCTGGGCGGCCTGGCAGGCGGGCGGGCCGTGGCCGAAGCCGTCGATCACCGCCACCAGCACCCGGTCGCGCCATTGCTCCATCAGGAAGGCGTCGCCGTTCTCGGCCTGGCCCGGCAGCGCCCGGGTGGCGACGCCGACGTCGAGGCTGAGCGCGTGGGCACCGGCGGCGCGCAGGCGCGGCGCCAGCCAGCGCCGGCAGGTGAGCTCCAAGCCGCCGCGCGCCCCGGCCGGCGCGGCCAGGCGCACCTCATCCATCGACCGGCAGACCACCTCGGGCCTGGCCGCCGGCCGGTCGGTGGCGGAGACGCCGCTGACCTCGATGCCGATCCGCCCCTCGCGCTCGATCGCGCGCACGCAGAGCGCGCCGCCGCCCTGCGTGACCAGGCCGGCGGCAATCTCGCCCGCCGCGTAGGCCACCTCCGCGACCTGGCGGTCGCCGCCGCCGAGCGCGCGCGCCAGGGCCCCGGCCCGGGCCTTGGCCGCGGGCACGGCGATGTCGCCGTCGCGCATCACCACCTCGGCGGCCCCGGCGGCCGCCGCCGCGCGACCGGGCCGACCCACAAGCAGAGTCATCCCTCCCTCCTTCCGCGCCCTTGGGCGAGGGTCGGGCGTGGGACCCGAGCTCCCGCGCCCGGAGCGCGCGTCTACCCGTATAACGTGTAGATCAAAGTGATCTGGTGTCGCCCGGCCGGGCCGTCAATCTCGACCGCGAAAATGTCCGGTAAGATATTGGTTCCGAAATATTATCGTCGTCAGATCAAGCGCCGTGGTCGGGCAGAAGGACCTCGCGGCGGCCGACGTGGTTGGCCTGCCCGACCATGCCTTCGGCCTCCATGCGCTCGATGATCTTCGCCGCCCGGTTGTAGCCGATCGAGAGCTGGCGCTGGATGAAGCTGGTCGAGGCCTTGCGCTCACGCGCAACCAGCGCCACCGCCTGGTCGAACAGGTCGTCGCCGCCCTCGCCGGGCCCGGCCAGCGGGTCGTCGTCGGCGTCCTCGGTGACCGCGTCGAGATAGTCGGGCTCGCCCTCGGCGCGCAGGAAGTTGGCCACCTCCTCGACCTCCTGGTCGCTGACGAACGGGCCGTGGACGCGGATCACCTGGCCGCCGCCGGCCATGTACAGCATGTCGCCCATGCCCAACAGCTGCTCGGCGCCCTGCTCGCCGAGGATGGTGCGGCTGTCGATCTTGGAGGTGACCTGGAAGCTGATCCGGGTCGGGAGATTGGCCTTGATGGTGCCGGTAATCACGTCGACCGACGGCCGCTGGGTGGCGATGATCAGGTGGATGCCGGCGGCGCGCGCCTTCTGCGCCAGGCTCTGGATGGTGATCTCGATGTCCTTGCCCGCGACCAGCATCAGGTCCGCCATCTCGTCGACCACCACCACGATGAACGGCAGCGGGGTCATGTCGATCGGCTGGCTCTCGTAGAGCGGGCGGCCGGTCTCGGCGTCGAACCCGGTCTGCACCGTGCGCTCCAGCCGCTCGCCCTTCCTCGCCGCCTCGGCCAGGCGCCGGTTGTAGCCGGCGATGTTGCGCACGTTGAGGAACGACATCATGCGGTAGCGCTCGTTCATCTCCTTGACCGCCCATTTGAGCGCGGTCACCGCCTTGGCCGGGTCGACCACCACCGGGTGCAGCAAATGCGGGATGTCGTCGTAGATCGACAGCTCGAGCATCTTGGGGTCGATCAGGATCAGCCGGCACTGCTCGGGCGCGAGCCGGTACAGGAGCGACAGGATCATGCTGTTGACCGCCACCGACTTGCCCGAGCCGGTGGTGCCCGCGACCAGCAGATGCGGCATGCGCGCCAGGTCGACGATCACCGGCGCGCCGCTGATGTCCTTGCCGAGCGCGAGCGGCAGCTCGGCGGGCGCGCGCTCGTAGTCGTGCGAGCCCAGCAGCAGGCGCAGGTAGACGATCTCGCGCCGGGCGTTGGGCAGCTCGATGCCGATCGCGTTCTGGCCCGGGATCACCGCCACCCGCACCGAGATCGCGCTCATCGAGCGGGCGATGTCGTCGGCCAGCGCCACCACCCGCGCGGCGCGCGTGCCCGGCGCCGGCTCGAGCTCGTAGCGGGTCACCACCGGCCCCTGGCGGACGCGCACGATCTCGCCGCGCACGCCGAAGTCGGCGAGCACGGTCTCGAGCATGCGCGCGTTCTGGGCCAGCGCCTCGTCGTCGGCGGCCAGCGCGCGGGCGCGCGCGTCCGGCTCGGCGAGCAGGCCGAGCGGCGGCAGGCGGAAGCCCGCGCCGGCGTCGAGCTCGAGCCGGCCCTGGCGCTCGGCCAGCTCGCGGGCGCCGGTGCGCGCGGCCTCGGCGCCGACCACGCGCGCCGCGGCCCGGCGGCTGCCGGCGGCGCGCGGCGGCGCCGGGCGCACGACCTCGCGCGGAAGCTCGCCCGGCGCCGGCATGACCTGCGGGCCGCGCGCGAGCCGCCGCGCGGCAAGCTCGCCCGACGCCGCCCACAGCGCCGCCGCTGCCTGCCAAAGTTGACCGAGCGCGAGCGCCCCGGCCGCGGCCATCCGCCGCCATTCCTCGCGCCTGAGCCCGAGCGCGGCGAGCACCAGGGCAACCGCGGCCAGCCCGCACCCGGCCACCACCGGCCAGCGGCCGAGGCCCGCCGGGGCGACCAGCGCCGCAAGCTCAGCCGTGAGGAACCGGCCGACCACGCCGCCGGCGCCGGCGTGGCTCGGCCAGGAGACGGCGGGCACGGCCGCGGCCGCGGCCGCGGGCAGCGCCAGCATGGCGAGCACCGCCGCCGACAGCCTGAGCCACGGCCCGGCCAGGCGGCCGTCGCGCCACAGCCTCCAGCCCCAGGCGATCAGCGCCAGCGCCGGCACCGCGGCGGCGATGCCGAACGCCTGCAGCGCGGCATCGGCGAAATGCGCCCCAGCGCGGCCCAGCAGATTGGCGGCCGGGCCGCCGGCGGCGGTGTTCCAGGACGGATCCCCGGGCGCGTAGCTCGCCAGCGCGGCCAGCATCAGCAGCGCCGCCGCGCCCGCCGCCACCGCCGTCGCGGCCACCAGCTGGCGGCGCAGCGCCGCGCCCGCGCCCCTGGGCAGCAGCGGCGCGCCGCGCATCGCCTGAGATCTCGCGCTCATGATCGTGCGCTCACCGCCCCTCCTGTCAGCCCGGCAGCGCCCGCGCCAGACGGTCGAGCGCGGCCTCGGTGGTCGCGAGGTCGTGGACCAACGCCAAACGAATATAGGGCGCGCCGGGCGCCTGGCCCGTTTCGCCGCCGCAACCACCGCGACTGAGATAGGCGCCGGGCATCGCGCGCACGCCGTGCTCGCGCCACAGGCGCTGCGCCGCCGCCTCGCCGTCGCCGACCTCGAGCCACAGGTAGAAGCCCCCGGGCGGGACGTAGAAGCCGCAGCGCCCGCGAAGCCGCTCGGCGGCGAGCGCGAACTTGCGCTGGTAAAGCGCGCGGTTCGCCTCGACATGCGCCTCGTCGCCCCACAGCGCGGTCGCGGTCGCGATCACCGGCAAGGGGCTCGCGCCGCCGGTGTAGCTGCGCAGGCGCGCATACTCCGCCATCAGCGCCGGATCCCCGGCAACGAAGCCCGAGCGCAGCCCGGGCACGCTCGAGCGCTTGGACAGCGAGTGGAAGGCGATCACGTGGTCGAGGCCCTTAGCATCGGTCGCGCAGGCCTCGAACACGCCGACCGGCGCCGCGCCGGTGTAGACGTCGCAGTAGCAGGCGTCGATCGCGAGCACGAAGTCGGCTGCGCGCGCGAGTGCGACCAGGCCGGCGAGGTAGTCGCGGCCCGCCACCGTGCCCTGCGGGTTGGCGGGCGTGCACAGGTAGGCGAGCGCGGCGCGCGCGAGCGTGTCTGCGGGCAGCGCCGCGAAGTCGGGCAGGAAGCCGGTCTCGGCGGTGGCGGCGACGAACACGGGCTCGGCGCCCGCCATCACCGCGGCGCCGGCATAGACCTGATAGAACGGGTCCGGCATCAGCACCACCGGCTTGGCGCCGGCGACTGCTTGCGGCACCGCCAGCAGCGCCACCGTGAACAGCGCCTCGCGGGTGCCGTTGCACGGCAGCACGTGGCGCTCAGCCTCGATCATGCCTTCGGGCAGCGCGAACCGGCGGCTGAGCCAGCCCGCCGCCGCGGCGCGGAAGGCGGGCGTGCCGACGGTCGGTGGGTAGCGCCCCCACAGATGGGCGTTGGCGGCAAGCACCTCCGCGACCAGCGCCGGATAGGGGTGCTGCGGCTCGCCGATCGCCATGTTGATCGGGCTCAGGCCCGCGGGCGGGGCGGTGTCGGCGAGCAGCGCGGCAAGGCGGCGGAACGGGTAGTCGACCAGGTTGGCGAGACGGTCGTTGA
>DASWHU010000327.1:0-2552 GCA_036398035.1 Alphaproteobacteria bacterium
GGGTTATTGCGCGGCAACCGTTGTTAACGGCGCTAAGGGGCGGTAATGGCGCCGGATTCAGAACTTGATTTTCGGAGGGAACGCCTCTGGCCTCTCACCCGCCCTGCTTCCGGAACGGGTGCGCGGGGTAGACGCCGAGGATCTTGACCTCGCGGGTGAAGAAGCCGAGCTCCTCGAGCGCGAGCCTCACCGGCTCCTCGGCCGGGTGGCCGGCAATGTCGCAGTAGAACTGCGCCGAGGTGAACGCGCCGCCGAGCATGTAGCTCTCGAGCTTGAGCATGTTCACCCCGTTGGTGGCAAACCCGCCGAGCGCCTTGTAGAGCGCGGCCGGGATGTGGCGCACCTTGAACACGAAGCTGGTGATCACCGGGCCGGCGCCCGGCTCGGGCTCCTCGGGCGCGCGCGCCATGACCAGGAAGCGGGTGGTGTTGTGGGCGGCGTCCTCGATGTTCGCCTCCAGCACCTTAAGCCCGTAGATCTCGGCGGCGAGCGCGGAGGCGATCGCGGCCTGGCTCGCCTCGCCGCGCTTGGCGATCGCCGCCGCCGCGCCCGCGGTGTCGGCCTCGATCACCGGCTTGAGCCCGAGCGCGCGGATGCGGTCGCGGCACTGGGCGAGGGCGTGGACGTGGCTGTGCACGGTGCGGAGACCTTCGAGCGCGGCGCCGGGGAGCGCGAGCAGGTGGTGCTCGACGCGCTGGAAGTGCTCGGCGACGATGTTGAGCCCCGAGTCCGGCAGCAGGTGGTGGATGTCGGCGACCCGGCCGGCGAGCGAGTTCTCGACCGGGATCATGGCGAGCGCGGCGCCGCCGCCCGCGACCGCGGCGAAGGCGTCCTCGAAGGTCTCGCACGCCAGCGGCTCGTGGCCCGGATAGGCGGCGAGGCAGGCCATGTTCGAGTACGCCCCGGCCAGGCCCTGGAAGGCGATGCGCGGGCGCGAGTCTTCGGTCATCGGTCGGCGGTCATCATTCGGGCTGGGCGAGCAGGCGGCGGGCGGCGGCGAGGTCGGCGGCAGTGTCGACACCGAGGGGGACCGTGTCAACCAGCGCCACCTCGATGCGCAGGCCGGCCTCGAGCGCGCGCAGCTGCTCGAGCCGCTCGCGCCGCTCGAGGGCCGAGGGCGCGAGCGCGACGAAGCGCTCGAGTGCGTCCCGCCGATAGGCGTAGAGCCCGATGTGGTGGTAGTGCGGCCCTTCCCCCCACGGCGCGGCCACGCGGGTGAAGTAGAGCGCGCGCGCTCTCCTCGCGCCGGCGGCGAACCCCGCCACCACCTTGACCACGTTGGGGTCGGCGCGCTCGGCGTCGTCCGCGATCTCGGCCGCGAGCGTGGCGATGTCGACCGCGGGCGAGTCCAGCAGCGCGAGGGCCGTGCGGATGTCGGCGGGCGCGATGGTCGGCAGGTCGCCCTGCAAATTGACCACGCGCGCGTAGCGGCGCGCGGGGTCGAGCGCGGCGAGCGCGGCGCAGACGCGGTCCGAGCCCGAGGGCAGCTCCGGCGGGGTCGGCTGGGCGCGCCCGCCGGCGCGCTCGACGGCCTCGCAGATCGCGGCGTCCGCGCACGCCACCACCACCGGGCCCACGTCCGCCTCGACCGCGCGCCGCCAGACATGGACGATCATCGGCGCGCCGTTGATGTCGGCGAGCACCTTGCCCGGCAGGCGGGTCGAGGCCAGACGGGCCGGGATCAGCACGATCGCCTCGTCCGCCTCGACCATGGCGCGCACAGCTCCGCGCGAAGCTACCCGGGAATGCCCGCCGCGCGGGCGCATAGGAGTTGCGGAAGCGCCGGCGATGCCGCTAGGTTGCCCGCCTCCCGGCGCCGCCGGGACGCCCACCATCGCAGGCCACGGTGCGCATGTCCACGATCGAGATCAACAAGTTCGTCGGCGGCTTCCTGATGGCGATGCTGCTGGCGCTGGGCTTCAATTTCATCGCCCAGCTGCTCTATGGCGGCACCGAGCACGGCCGCGAGGCGGAGCCGGTGTTCGTGGTCGAGCCGGCTGCGCCGGCGGCGGCGCAACCGGCCGAGCCGGCGGCCGAGGAGGTCGCAGCCGAGCCCGCCGCCGAGGCGGCCGCACCGGCCGAGGCCGCGACCGAGCCCGCTCCCGATCAGGTCGCGGCCGCGCCGGCGGCGAGCGCGGCCGGCGACATCGAGGCGGGGGCGAAGGTGTTCAAGAAGTGCGCCGCCTGCCACGGCGACAGCGCCGGCGCCGGGCACAAGATCGGCCCCAATCTGTGGGGCGTAGTCGGGGCGCCCGTCGCCCACCATCAGGACTTCAAGTATTCGAGCGCGCTGTCCGGCCTCGGCGGCACCTGGGACCAGGCCAGGCTCGATGCGTTCCTTGCCGATCCGAAGTCGTATGCACCCGGCACCAAGATGGCCTTCCCCGGGCTTTCGGATGCGGGCGACCGCGCCGCCGTGATCGCCTATCTCGCCGGCCGGGGCGGCTGAGGGAGCGCGCGGACGCCGGTCACGATCGTGCGCGCGCCCTTGAACTGGGGCGCGCATCGGGCACCTTATAGGGACCGGCACCGGCGGGCGGCACCGCCCCAGC
>DASWHU010000328.1:0-2248 GCA_036398035.1 Alphaproteobacteria bacterium
TCGCCGGTCAGGCGCACGATCGCGCCCGCGTCGCTCTGGCGCGCGATGGCGACGAAGCGGCTGATCACGTCGGCGTCGTCGCCGCGGAAGACGCGCACGCCGAGGCCTTCGGCATAGGCCGCGAGCGCATCGTCGCCCGGATCGTCGGTGCAGGCGAGCCACAGCTCGTCGAGGCTCTTCGCGGCGCCGGCGCGGCTCAGCACGTAATGGATCGCCGGCCGGCCGGCGAGCTCGACCATGGCCTTGCCGGGCAGGCGTTCGGAGCGCATGCGCGCCTGGACGATGCCGACCGTGCGCCCGCGCCGGCTCACGCGGCGATCACCTTAAGCATGGTCTGCGGCACCACGGTCAACGCCGAAGGCAGCGGCCCCGCGTCCGACAGCGGCTCGCCCTTGGCCAGCGCGACCAAATCGTCGATCAGCGGCACGCCGGCCGCGATCGAGGTGGCGAAGCTGCCGCTCGGGCGCGGGTTGAGCTCGAGGATCGCGGGCCGGCCGTCCAAAGTCTGCATGACGTCGAAGTCGTAGAGCCACGACAGCGCCAACGCCTCGGCGGTGGCGGCGGCGAGCGCGACCAGGTCGGGGCGGTCCTCGACTACGTAGCCGCGGTAGGGGACCCCGGCGGGGTTGAGCCTGCGCCGCGGCACCGCGCGCAGCGCGCGCCCGTCGCGTGCCAGCACGTCCACGTCGTAGGCCGGCGGCACCAGCCGCTCGCACACCAGCGCCGGCAGGCGGCCGGCGGCGGCGGCGAGGAACTCGCGGCGGAAGGTGTCGTAGTCCATCTCGAGCTCGCGCCCGCCGGAGTACGGCCGCGCGCCGGCGACCCCGCCGTGAACGATGATGGTGTCGCGCCCGCCGCGTGAGCCCGCCGGCGGCTTGACCACGAACGCGCCGCGCTCCGCCTGGAACGCCTCGGTCGCCGCGGCGAGCGCCGCCGGCGTCTCGGCGAGGCGGAACGCGGGCGCCGGCAGCCCGTGCGCCGCAAGCGTCCGGTAGGCGCGGGACTTGTCGCCCATCACGCGCAGGGTCTCGATGTCGGCGCAGGCGAGCGTAGAGCCGAGCGCCTCGAGGCGCGCGCGCTCGGCGGCAAGCGCCAGCGCCTCCTCGTCGGAGCACGGCAGCACCAGGTCGATGCCGTAATCCGCGACCAACGCGCAAATTCGGTCGACGTACCCGTCGCTCGCGCCGTGGGGCACGGTGGCGAAGTGGTCGGCGGCGTAGCGGCCGAGCGCGGTGTCGGCCATATCGACCGCCAGCACCTCGATTGTGTAGCGCGCGCTCGCCTTGGCATAGGCGATGGTCTGGCACGACAGCGCGCCGCCCGCCGCGGTGATCATCAGCCGCACGGTCACGGGCCGCCCTCGATCATGGCGGCGTCGAGCGGCTCGCCCGAGGCGATGGGGACGCGCGCGCGCGCGCCCAGCACCTGGTGGTAGGCGTTCGCCGGCAGGCGGCCCGCGCCCGGCGCGCAGCGCAGCAGCGCGAGGTCGTCGGCGACCAGGCGCGCGCCGGCCGGGATCGCGCGCCGGGCGACCACGAACCGGCGCCGGCCTGAGCGCAGCGCGACCTCGGCCGGGGCGGCGCGCTTAATGCCGTCGCCGAGCATCGCCTCGACCGCGCGGATCTGGCGCACCATGTCGGCGAACGCCTCGGGCTCGGCGGAGATGGCGTGGTCGGCGCCGGCGAGCGAGGAGTCGAGCGTGAGGTGCTTCTCGATCACGCACGCGCCGAGCGCCACCGCGGCGACCGCGGCGAGCGGACCCCGGAAATGGTCTGAGTAGCCGACCGGCAGGCCGGTGGTGCGGGCGAGTGTCACGATCGCGCGCAGGTTCAGCGTCTCGGCCGGCGCCGGGTAAAGCGAGGTGCAGTGCAGGACCGCGAGCGCCTGCGCGCCGGCCGCGCGCGCGCGCAGAAGCGCGGCCTCGACCTCGTCGGCATCGGCCATGCCGGTCGACAGCACCAACGGCAGGCCGCTCGCCGCCGCGCGCTCGATCAGCGGCCAGTTGGTCAGCAGCCCCGAGGAGATCTTGATCATCGCCATGCCCGACTCGAGCATCGCGGCGAGCGCGCGGAAGCCGCCGGGAGTCGAGAACGGCACCAGGCCGCGGGCGCGGGCGCGCGCGTTCAGCCGGCGCATCGCCTCGGGCGACAGCGCGGTCGCGGAGAACACGCGGTGCGACTCAGTGCCCGGCTGATAGCTCTCGTCGGCGAACACGGTCTGGAACTTGACCGCATCCGCCCCCGCCGCG
>DASWHU010000329.1:0-10881 GCA_036398035.1 Alphaproteobacteria bacterium
GGTCATGTCGCGCGCCGCCGCCCGGTACAGCGAGAAGTCGGGCCACAGGCGGGGCACGCGCGCGCAATAGGCGGCGTACTCGGCGCCGAACCTGTCGTGCAGGTAGCGCTCCTCGGCGACGATGATCGAGGCGTAGACGGCGCCGAAGAATAGGGCGCCGACGGCAAGCGCGACGGCGTTGCCGATCGCCACCAGCAGCCCCAGCATGACCAGCGCGTTGCCGAGATAGAGCGGGTTCCGCGACACCCCGAACATGCCCGCGGTGACCAGCCGGTCGGCGTGGATCTTCTTGTCCACCCCGCCGCGCTTGATGTAGGCGAGGCCGATCGTCCACAGCCTGAAGCCCGAGCCCGCCAGCGCCAGCAGCAGCGCCGCGCCGTCGTTGGCGAGCTCGAGCGCGGGGTCGTCGAACAGCGCCGGCCTCAGCCCCAGCAGCAGGGCCAGGAAGACGATCGGGAAGACCTGGTTGCGGCGGCGGAAGAAGAACCGTCCGCTCGACAGGATCAGGCCGTCCGTGCGCGAGAGCTCGGCGTCGGCCATCGGCTACTTCACCGCCAGCAGGCCGCAGAAGTTGTACCAGCGGAAGAACGTCTCGATCGAGCGGAAGCCGGTGTCGCGCAGCAGGTCCAGGTTCTCGTCGAACCGGTAGGGGATGAGCACGTTCTCGAGCGCCTCGCGCTTCTGCGCGATCTCGCTCTCGGCGTAACCGTTGCGGCGCTTGAGGTCGTAGTAATAGCTTATGTACAGCCGGTTGAGGTCGGAGTCCTCGAGCGTCAGCTTCTCGACCAGGATCAGGCAGCCGTTGTCGCGCATGCCGTGCCAGACCGCGTCGAGCACGCGGCTGCGGTGCAGCGGGCGGACGAACTGCAAGGTCAGGCACATCACCACCACGGAGGCGTCCGAGATCACGGGCAAGGCGTGGATGTCGGCCTCGATGAACTCGATGGCCCGCCCGCTCGTCGAGGCCGCCAGCTTTTCGCGCGCCTTGTCGAGCATGTCGCGCGAGTTGTCGACCCCGATCAGGCGGACTCCCGCATCGAGCGCCGCATCGAGCCCCGCCATGGTGGTTCCCGAGGCGCAGCCGAGGTCCCACACGCTCGACCCCGGGGTCGCGAAGTCGGCCGCGATCTCGGCCATCATGCGCTGGATCTCGCCGTAGAACGGCACCGACCGGCCGACCATGTCGTCGAACACGCGCGCGGTCTCGCGGCCGAACTTGAAGTCGCTGGGCGCGCGCGCCTCCTTGAACAGGCGGTCGACGTTGCCGGGGGTCGGCTCGGGTTCGCTGGCCATGCGCTGTCTCCTGTCAGCTTCCGCCGGGGCGGCCAAGCCCAAAGCCGCGTCGCGCGCCACCGCTCAGGGCACCGGCTCGATCCGCCCCGACTCGGCGGAGCGGAAGATCGCCTCCATGACCGCGGCATTGGCGATCATCTCGCCGGTCGCGATCGGGTAGGCGGCCTCGCCCGCGGCCGCGCGCGCGAACGCCTCCAGATTGTCGCGCACCGGCTCGCTGTTGGCCACATCGGTCTCTGTGACCGTGCCGTCCGCGCCGGCGCGCAGCACGGTCCAGCCCGCCGGCGCCTCGACATGCGCCTTGTCGCGAATCTCGATCCAGCCGTCACGCCCGTAGACCGCGAAGCGCGAGATGAACGGGGTCGCGAGCATGGTCGCGACATAGGCGGTGGCGCCCGACTTGTACTTGACCAGCGCGCAGGTCGAATCGCCGTTGGCGATGTCGGAGGCGAGCGTCTCCGAGCTCGCCAGCGCGAACGCGCCCTCGCCGAGCATGGCGGTCGCCAGGTCGAGCACGTGGATGCCGGTCGCGGTCATGCCGCCGGCCGGGGCGTTGTCCTTCGACAGCCGCCAGTTGCCGGCATCGAGCCGGGTGAAGCGGTCGTGGCTGAAGTTCGCTTCGACCTGGAGGACGGTGCCGAGCTCGCCCGCGCGCACCGCGCGCAGCATCTCGGCGACCGGCGGCTCGAACCGGCGCTCGTGGCCGAGGCCGAGCACCAGCCCGGCCTCGCGGCAGCGGGCGACGCTCTGCGCGGCGGCGGCCTTGGTGAGCGCCAGCGGCTTCTCGCAGAACACGTGCTTGCCGGCCGCCGCGGCGGCTGCGATCTGGTCGTCGTGGAGAGCGTGCGGGGTCGCCAGCACCACCGCCCGGATGCGCGCGTCGCCGAGCGCCCGGGCGTAATCGGGGACCACCGGGAAGCCGAACGTCTCCGCCGCCTGCCGCGCCGTCGCCGGGTCGGGCTCGACGCCGAGGGTGAAGCGGATGTGGCGGCTCGCGCGCGCCACCTCGGCGAGCTTCTTGCCCCACCAGCCGAGTCCGACGATCGCCGCCTCGATCATCCGCGCCTCCCGCTCCTCGCCAACGCGGCCGATGGTAGGACATGGCGCAGGGCGCCGCCACCGGTGGCGCGGGCAGGCGCGTTGCGCTATGGCTTATGCGGGAGGGCGAGGGGAGGTGCGCGGGCGATGACAAGAAACCTGCTCGGGCGGTGCGCGATCGCGGCAGCGCTGGCGGCGACGGCGATTGGGTCCGCCTACGCCGACACCGAGATCACCATCAGCTCGTGGGTGGGACCCAAGCACCCGGTCAACTTCGGCGGCTACGAGCCCTATATTGCCGCGGTCGAGGCGGCCAGCGGCGGCGCGATCCGCTTCCGCCTGTTCACCGGCGGCGCGCTGCTCGGCGCCAAGGCGACGCTCGCCGGCATCCGCGACGGCATCGCCGATACCGGCGTGATTGCGCTCACCTACCACCCGGCCGAGTTCCCGCTCGCCCAGCTGATCGCCGACCTCGCGCTGTGGAGCGACGATGCGCTGGTCGCCGGCGCGGCGGTGACCGAGTTCAACCTGCTCCACTGCCCGGCGTGCCTCGACGAGTTCCGCGCCCAGGGCCTGGTCTACAACGGCACTTATTCCACCGCGCCCTACACCATCATCGGCCGGCGCCCGATCAACGTGCCCGCCGACCTCGCCGGGCTCAAGGTCCGCACCCCGGGCTCGGTGTGGGACCGCTGGGTCCAGCACATGGGCGCGGTGCCGGTCAACCTGCCGGCGTCCGACATGTACGAGAGCCTCGAGCGCGGCATCACCGACCTCGTCCTGCAGCCGGTGGCGGCGTTGCGCTCCTACAGCCTGTGGGACGTCGCCACCGACGTTACCAACCTCAACCTCGGCACCTTCCATTCGCTGTCGCTGCTCGGCTACGGCCGCGAGGCGTGGCAGGGCTACGACGCGGGCGTGCGCAAGCTGTTGATGGACAACGCGCCGGTCGCCCTGATCGGCGCCTCGCAGGGCTATGTCGACCTCGATCAGGAGGTGATCGCCGACGCCGACGAGCTGAAGGTGGTGATCCATCCGCCGGGCGAGGGGCTCGTCGCCGCGACCCGCGCCTTCGCCGAGGCTGACCGCGCCGAGCTCGCCGAGATCTCCCGCAGCCGGCACGGCATCGCCGAGCCCGAGCCGATGATCGAGACCTTCCTCGGCCTGCTCGACAAGTGGCGGGCGATCATGGCCCCGATCCGCGACGATCCGGCGAAGATGGCGGCGGCGCTCAAGGCCGAGGTGTTCGACCACCTCGATCCCGCGCGCCACGGGATGTGACCGCGGCTCAGCCGAGCAGCCTGGGCAAGGCGAGCGAGATCGCCGGGAAGGCGATCAACAGCGCCACCGTCACCAGGTCGGTGGCGACGAACCAGGCGATGCCGCGGAAGATGGTGGTGGTGGCGATGTCCGGCGCGGCAGCGCGCACGACGAACACGTTGAGCCCGACCGGCGGCGTGATCAGCGCGATCTCGAGATACTTGGTCAGCAGGATGCCGAGCCAGATCAGGTCCATGTGCACCGCTTCCGCGACCGGCAGGATGATCGGCAGGGTCAGCAGCATGATCCCGATCGGGTCGAGGAACATGCCGAGCGCCAGATAGGCGAGCGAGAAGCCGAGCACCAGCGCGATCTCGCCGCCGCCCTCGACCGCGACCGCCTCGGCGAGATACTCGGGCACCCCGGACAAGGCGAGGAAGCGGGTCAAGAGCTGCGCGCCGATCGCGATGATGAAGATGGCGGCGGTCGAGTGCAGCGTCTCGGACACCGCCTGGCGAAACGATTCGAAGCTGAGCGTGCGCTTGGCGGCGGCGATGACCAGCGCCAAGAGCGCGCCCACCGCGCCCGCCTCGGTGGGCGTGAACAGGCCGCCGAACAGGCCGCCGAAGACGCCGACGATCATCAGGATCACCGGCCAGGTCTCGCCCAGCGCGGCGAGCTTCTGGCGCGCGGTCGCGGGCTCGCGCGCGCTCGGCGCGAGCGCGGGCGTGATGCGCACGCGCACCACCACCATCGCCGCGTACAGGACGGCGGTCAGCAGTCCGGGCAGGATGCCGGCGACGAACAGCCGGCTGATCGGCACCTCGGCGAAGACGCCGTAGATCAAGAGGATGATGCTCGGCGGGATCAGCGAGCCGAGCGTGCCGGCGGCGGCGACCGCGCCCGAGGCGAGCGCCGGGTCGTAGCGGTAGCGCAGCATCTCGGGCAGCGCGATCCGTCCCATCGCCGCCGCGCACGCGACCGACGATCCGGTCACCGCGGAGAACGCGGCGGCGCCGCCGATGGTGGTGATCGCAAGCCCGCCGGGGAGCCCGCCGAGCCACAGCCGCGCGGCCCGGAACAGGCCCTCGGTCAGCCCGGCGCGGAAGCTGACATAGCCCATCAGCAGGAACATCGGCACCGAGCTCAGCGTCCAGTGGGCGACGAACTCGTACGGGATCTCGTTCAGCAGCCCGAGCGCCGCGCGCTCGCCGACCAGCAGCCACACGCCGGCGATCGCGACCACGCCCAAGGTCACGCCCACCGGCAGCCTGGCCAGCAGCAGCACGATCATGACGGCAAGGCCGGCGAAGCCGATGGTGAGCGGGCTCATGATTGGTCCGCCAGTCCTCAGTGCGGGCGCGACAGTGCGTGCAACCTGAGCAGGATCACCAGCGCAATCAGGCCGCAGCCGGCCGGCACCATGAACCGGGTCGGCCAGATGTCGAGCGCCATCACCCCGGTGACGAACTCGCCGACCTGGTACTTGTCGATCGCGATCAGCAGCGTCCGCCAGCACAGCAGGGCGAAGTAGCCGGCGGCGATGACCGCGGTCGGGACCAGCAGCGCCATGCGCGCGCGGGGCCCCATCAGCTGGGTCAGCAGCTCGACGCTGATATGGCCGTCGCGCCACTCGACCGCGGCCAGCGGCAGGAACACCACCGCCACCATGTAGTAGTAGGACACCACCTCGGTGGTCATCGGCAGCGGCGCGTTGAACAGATAGCGGCCGAGCACGTCGGCATTCACGTGGACCAGCATCGCCACCAGGGCGATTCCGCCGAGCCAGTCGAGCGCGCTCGCCGCGGCGCGCGCGCCGCGCTCGACCGGGCCCCGGGCGCCGCCGTCGCTCACGCTTCCGCGCCTCCGCTCACGCCGCCCCGCGGGCGCGTACCAGCAGCGTCCAGTCGCTTTCCATCACCGTCTCGCCGCGCTGGTTGACCGCCGAGCGGCGCATCTCGACCAGCCCGCGCCCCGGCTTGCTGGTTGCGCGCGTGGCCGTCACCTCGAGCACCACGTGGACGGTATCGCCGATCAGGGTCGGCTTGAGCCACCGGCACTCGACGCCGAGCAGCCCGAGGACCGAGCGCTCCATGAACTTCATCACCGGCGTGCGCGAGCACAGCCCCGAGGCGATCGCCAGCACCAAGAGCCCGTGGGCGATGCGCTCGCCATAGGCGCTGGCGCCGGCGGCGACGGCGTCGGTGTGCAGCGGGTTGTAGTCGCCCGACAGGCCGGCGAAGGCGGCGATGTCGGCCTCGGTCACCGTGCGCGCCGGCGAGACGAACCGGTCGCCGACCGCCAGGTCCTCGAAATAGACGACATAGTCTTCGAGCCGGTTCAGCATCGCCGCCCCCCTGCTTGCGCACCGTTGGCCCCGAGGACCGGCGCCGACCTCCGGAACCCGCCGCCGAGCCTCCGCCTCGGCCGCGGACCGCGCGCCGTCCCACGACGAAATGGCGTGTCCTTAGCCTGGCAACGGCTAGTCGAGGAGAGCTTCCGAGTAGCCGAACTCCCCGATCAGACGATCCGCCTCGCCGGCCGGGAGCCAGATCACCAGCGCCTTGACCGGCTCGTCGGACAGCACCGCGTGGGCCACCGAGTCGCCGACGCGAACGACGCCGATCATGCCGGGCTCGAGCACGTGCGCCTCGCCGTTGAGGCTGTGGCCGAGCCGCCCGGAGAGGACGTAGAAGATCTCCATGCGGCCGTGCAGATGGCCGCCGCCCTGGCCATAGCTGACGGGCAAGGTGATCTCGCCGATCTCGATCTCGTCGCCGCCGAGATTCGACGCCTCGAGCAGCATGCGGATGTCGATATCGCCTTTCTCGAGCAGCCGGGTGCCGGTGCTTGCGCGCGCGTAATCGACGCCCGAGCCCTCGTCGCCGAGCGCCGGCGCAGCCAGGATCGCCAACAGGGCCGCGAATGCAAACGTCAGGCGCGCCATTTTCGTTTCCTCCCAAATCCGGTGCCGCCATCCCACCGTTCCGATCCTGTCTCAAATCAGGCCGCCGCGCAACGGAGGCCCGGTCGGCGAACGCGCGCGTCCTTGCCGCGGGCGTGCGCCCAGCCCACAATGCCGCCGGAGGATGACGGCAGGGCGATGGGCGCGAGCTACGAGCGGCCGTTCGAGGGCATCCGCGTGGCCGACCTCAGCCAGGGCTTGGCCGGGCCGGGCTGCGGGCTGCTGCTCGCCGCCCACGGCGCGGACGTGGTCAAGGTCGAACCGCCCGAGGGCGACTGGGCGCGCACCTTGGGCACCCGCCACGGCGAGCACGCGGCGCTCGACATGGCGGTCAACCGCGGCAAGCGCAGCATCGCCCTCGACCTCAAGTCGCCCGAGGGCCGCAAGGTGGCGCTCAGCCTGATCGCGCGCGCGGACGTGGTGATCGAGAGCTTCCGCCCCGGCGTTGCGGCGCGCCTCGGGCTCGACTACGAGTCCGTGCGGGCGTGCAATCCGCGCGCGCTGCACGTCTCGATCAGCGGCTTCGGCCAGACCGGTCCCTACGCCGCGCGCGCCGCCACCGACACGGTCGGCCAGGCGCATTCGGGAATCATGTCGGTCAACCGCGACGCCGACGGGCGCCCGGTCAAGGTCGGCTTCGTGCTGGTCGATACGGTGACCGCGCTGTTCGCGTTCCAGGCGGTCGCGACCTCGCTCTACGCGCGCGCGGACCGGGGCCGGCTGATCGAGGTCAGCCTGATGCAGTCGGCGGCCGCCCTGATCGCGCCCAAGATCGTCGAGCGCCATCTCGAGGGCGAGAGCCCGCGCGCGCTCAACGCACCCAGCGGCTGCTACCGCACCGGGGACGGCTGGATCGCGGTCACCTTGATTCGCGAGTCCCAGTATCGGGCGCTGTGCCAGGCGCTCGGCCGACCCGACCTCGCCGGCGATGCGCGCTTCGCCGATCCCGCGCTGCGCGCGGACGCCGCTGCGGTCCTGGTGCCGATCGTCGAGGGCATCATCGCCACGCGCACCACCGCCGACTGGCTCGACCGCCTGGCCGCGGCCGGCGTGATGTGCAGCCGGGTCAACGACATCGGCGACTGGCTCGAGGATGCGCATGTACAGGCGGTGGATGCGGCGCCGCTGCTGCCCCAGGAGCCGGTCGGCGCGGTGCCGCTCGCGCGCATCCCGGGGCTGCCGCACGCCGCGCTCGCCAACCTCGCGCCCGAGGCGCCGGCGATCGGCGCACACGGGGCCGAGATTCTCGCCGACCTCGGCTATTCGCCCGCCGAGATCGCGCGCCTGATCGCGGGCGGCGCGGTGCGCGTCCCGGCGCGTTCGGGCGCGCGTGCGGCGCGCGAGGCTTAGCCGATGGCGCGCCCGCCCGCCCGGCGACCGGCCGGGCCTCGGTTCGACGACTTCCGGGCCGGCGAGGTGTTCGAGAGCTACCGGCGCACGGTGACCGAAGCCGACATCGCCACCTTCACCGGCCTCGCCGGGCTCAGGCTGCCGATCTTCCTCGACGACGAGTATGCGCGCGTGCACTCGCCGTTCGGCTCGCGCATCGCGCCCGGGTTCCTGACCGCGGCGCTGTCGGCCGGGATGATCGAGAGCGTGCTCGGCAGCGACGTGATCGCCGGCCTCGCCATGGACGGCTTCCGCTTCCGGTCGCCGGTGCGCATCGGCGACACCTTGCGCGCCGAGATCGAGATCATCGAGGCGCGCCCGACCTCCGACGGCGTGCGCGGCGTCGTCACCCTCGCCATCCGCGTGCTCAACCAAGAGGACGAGGTGCCGCTCGCCTACCGGGCGAGCCTGATGATGCACCGGCGCGCCGACCCGGCATAAGCGCGCTCCGCCGCCGACCGCAGCTTAAGGCGCGCAGCCGAACTGGAGCTCGCCGCCGACGCAGACGTCGTTGCCGGGACCGCCGAACTGGGTATCGAACCCCGGGCCGCCGTCCTGCAGGTCGTCGTCGGGGCCGCCCGCGGTGAGGTCGGCGCCGATGCCGGCGAACAGGCGGTCGTCGTCGACCCCGCCGGCCATGCTGTCGCGTCCGGTCTCGCCGAACAGCAGGTCCATGCCCTGGTCGCCGTACATCACGTCGTTGCCGGGGCCGCCGAGGATCAGGTCGTCGCCGAGCCAGCCGGACAGGATGTCGTGGCCGCCGTCGCCCAGGATCAGGTCGTTGCCCGGGCCGCCGTAGATCAGGTCGTTGCCGGTGGAGCCGCAGATCGTGTCGTTGCCGGCGCCGGCGAAGATCAGGTCGTTGCCGCCCATGCCGCAGATGATGTCGTCGCGCGCCGTGCCGATCAGGAGGTCGGCGAACGGGCCGCCGCGGATCGCCCCGCGTGCGCTGCAATCGCAGGCCGCGGCCACGGTCGGGTCGGGGTCGTAGGTGTCGGGGATGCCGTCGCCGTCGGAATCGCGGTCGAGGAAGTCGGGCGCCCCGTCCAAATCGACATCGTCACGTCCTTCCCGCGAGTCCGGCAACTCGTCGCCGTCGGCGTCGCCGTCGCGGCAGTCCGGGCGCCCGTCGTGGTCGGTGTCCACGTCGCAGCGGTCGACGGTGTTGGGCTTGCCGTCGTTGTCGCAGTCGGGACTGGTGCAGACGGGGAAGTCGCCGTCATCGAGGTAGAACGCCGCGCTCGCATGGCGCACGAACGGCACCACGCGGACGTCGGCGCGCTCCGGGCCGTCGAAAATCGGCTCGCCCCGCGCCGGCAGCGTTCCCTCGGGCACGTCGCAGGTGAGCCGCACCTGGTAGAGGCCGCGGCCGACGTAATCGTCGAACCCGACCGCATGAGCGGGATAGAACGCGTCATGCATGATCGAGAACGGGACGGCCGTGCCATCGGGGCGATGGATGGTTCCCGCGAGGCCCACGTCTCCCTCAAGATTGGTGCGGTAGTACACGCCCGCGGTCACCAGGGTCGGGGCGGTCTCCGACGGCTGGACTCGCGGCAACAGGTCGACGAAGCAGTCCGGGCTGGCGTTCTCGACGAACGCCAGCACCGTGAACGACTGGTCTTCGGTGGAGGATGTCGAGACGTTCAAGCTCCACATCCCCGGCTCCGGGTTCGCGACGCGCAGGCGGCAGTAGTAGGGGTCGGCATTCTGCTTGCACGACGTCTGCTCGAACACCGAGGACGCCGGACCCTCGAGCGCGAAGTTCACGTCCCAGTCCGCCATGCGCGAATTGCGCCCGGCGATGAAGATGGTCAGCGCCTCGGCGCCGATCTCGACCGGTATGTCGTAGCTCGCGAGGCCCCCATCCACCACGCCGTCGGTGCGCGGCAGCACCAGCGCGTCGCCGCCGAAGATCGCGGCAAGCTCGGCATAGATCGCCGGCAGCTCCTCGCCGGTCGGCGCCTGGAACATCTTGGCCGGGTCCGAGGCGATGTCGGACATCAGCGCCTCGTCCGCGGAGTCGCTGACCGGGACCGTGAAGATGCGCCCGATGCCGCTCTCGTTGTCGATCGCGTCCTTGAAGTCCTGGGCGCTCTGCAACGGGTCGGGCCCGACATTGTTGTGGCCGTCGGACATCAGCAGGATGGTCTGGGTGTTGCCGATGTCGGCATCGTCCAGGAACTCGTCGGTCGCGACGTCGATGCCGGCGCCGATCGCGGTGTCGAAGCCGGTGTTGAAGGTGTTCACGTCGTCGAAGAAATCGTCGACGTTGCCCGGGTTCAGCGGGCCGAGCGCGCGCTGCACCTTGGTGGTGTCGTTGAACAGCACGATGCCGAGCTCGATGCCGGCGTTCTGCTGCAGGTCGATGAACGCGCGCGCCGCGGCCCGCGCGTACTCGATGCGGCTCTGGGCGCAGTTGTTCTCGTCGGTCTGGCCATCCTCGTCGTCGTCCTTGCCGTTGTCGCAGATCTCGTCGATGCCGGCGGCCACGGTTTCGCGCATGCTGAGCGAGCGGTCGAGCAGCAGGATGACCCTGTCCAGCTCGCCGATGTTGCTGACGAAGGTCGGCTGCACGTCCTGGCACGAGGCCGGTCCGGCGTCAGGCAACGCCGCCGGTATGGAGAAGACTCCAGGCTGGGCGCTCGCCATCGTCTCCCAATCGGACTCGCCGTGGACCAGCGTCTGGTGCGCGCCCTCGAAACGTCCGGTGTCGTCGTTGAAGCTCGCCAGGCAGTCGGCGGCGGCGATCGGCATGCAGGCGGCGGGACAGGTCGTGTTGGTCCCCTGCCTCAAGTCGTGGTTGGCCGGCGTGCTGTACTCGCTGTAGGCGCCGACCCGCACCGAGGTCCCCTCGGCGGCCATCGTGCTGCCGATGTCGATGCACGACCGTCCCGCCACGCAGTCGTCGTCGATGCTGCACACGATGCAGTCCG
>DASWHU010000330.1:0-2014 GCA_036398035.1 Alphaproteobacteria bacterium
TTTTGTTCGACATCGCTCTCTATATTCATCGCGGGCTGGGGGACGCGATGGTCGATGGCACGCCCGCCGTGCCGCGCGCAAGCCCAAACCACGCGGAAGGCGACCGAATGACCTTCGACATCGGCCGGGCCGTGCTTGCGATGACGGCCGCGCTTGGCGGCCTGGTCGCGGGCGGCGCCGCGCACGCGCTCGACCTGCTCCCCCATCGCGCGCTCTACACCCTCAGCCTCGCCGCGGTCAGGGGCTCGAGCGACATCTCGTCTCTCGACGGGCGCATGGCGCTCGAATGGGCGGACGCCTGCGACGGCTGGACGGTCAACCAGAAGGTGCTGATGACTCTCGGCAACCGCAATGGACCGGCGGTAACCAACGAGTTCAGCTTCTCCAGCTTCGAGAGTAAGAACGGCGATAACCTGCGCTTCACCATGCGCTCTTCCGCCGATGGCGAGCCGTACGACGAGTTTGTCGGCACGGCGCAGCGCTCGGCGCAGGGCGGCAAGGTGGAGTTCTCGCAGCCCGAAGGCCTCACGCTCGACCTGCCGGCCGGCACGATCTTTCCGTCCGAGCACCTGGCGCTGTTGGTCGAGGGTGCGCTCGCCGGCAAGACCTGGATCGCCGAGTCGGTGTTCAGCGGCACCGGGCCGGAGAGCCTGCACCAGGTCACCGCCTTCATCGGCCCGGAGATCCCGGTCGGCAGCAGGCCGTTGGTGCCGGCGGGCACTGGCGACGCCACGCTGCTGGCGTTGGGCGAGCTGCGCTCATGGCCGGTGTCGATGGCCTACTTCCCGCTCAGGCGCAAGGATGCCGAGCCCGAGTTCGAGGTCTCCTACCGGCTGGTCGAGAACGGCGTGGCCGCCAACCTGGTGCTCGATTACGGCGAGTTCGCGATGCGGGCGATCCTGTCCAAGCTCGAGTTCCTCGACCCGCCCGACTGCTGACAGGCTCTCACCCGGCATCCAGCATGTCCGGCGGGTCGGCGCCGGCGCCGGCGGTGAGGTTGGCGCCGGCGACGCCGATCAGCCGGAACTTGGTGCCGTCGATCTCGCGCCTGAGCAGCGCGTCGGCGGCGCGCAGCAGCACCTCGGCGCGCTGGGTTGGCGCGGCCAGTGTTGCTGAGCGGGTGCGCAGCCGGAAGTCCCGCGTCTTGAGCTTCAGCACCACCGTCTGCGCCGCGCGCTCGCCCCGCCGCAGGCGATCGGCGACGCGCGCGCAAAGTCTTTCGAGCCGGGCGGCGAGCACCGCCGCCTCGCCGCTGTCGGCGTCGAGCGTGGTCTCCGCCGACACGCTCTTGGCGACCTCGCGCGCCTGCACCTGGCGATCGTCCTCGCCGCGGGAAAAACCGGCGAGCCGATGGCCGATGCTGCCGTACCGGCGCACCAGCCACGCCTCGTCGCGTTCCTGCAGCTGGCCGATCAGGTTGATGCCGTCGCGCTGCAGGCGGGCGGCGAACGCCGGGCCCACGCCCCACAGCTTGCGCACCGGCAGCGCGGCGAGGAAAGCCTGCGCCTCGGCGCGCCCGACCACGGCGAAGCCGCGCGGCTTGTCGAGGTCGGAGGCGAGCTTGGCCAGGAACTTGTTGTAGCTGAGGCCGATCGAGGCGGTGATCCCGATCTCGGCCTCGATCCGCCGGGCGAGCCGGACCAGGCGTTCGGCGGGCGCTTCGGCGCCCTCGCCGGCCCCGGACAGGTCGAGGAACGCCTCGTCGATGGACACCGGCTGCACCCGCGCCGCGGTCTCGGCCATCAGCGACCGCACCTCGCGCCCGACCGCCTGGTACTTGCGCATGTCGGGATGGATCACGACCGCGTCGGGGCATGCCTCGAGCGCCTTGAACATCGGCATCGCCGAGCCCACGCCGTACAGGCGCGCGATGTAGCAGGCGGTGCTGACCACCCCGCGCCGGCCGCCGCCGACGATCACCGGCTTGTCCTGCAAGGCCGGGTTGTCGCGCTTCTCGACCGCGGCATAGAACGCGTCGCAGTCGAGATGGGCGATGGCAAGCTGGTTCAGCTCG